>CALPWK020000021.1 GCA_943327245.2 Comamonas sp. lk
AAACAATAGTGCCATTGGTCATCAAACACTTTATTCCAATACAACTGGAATTGAGAACAGTGCAATGGGTCACCAAGCATTATACTCAAACACAACTGGTCTTAATAATAGTGCCATTGGCCATCAAGCACTTTATTCCAATACAACTGGAGTAGAAAATAGCGCAATGGGTCACAAAGCTCTTTTTAACAATACAACTGGGAAAAACAATAGTGCCATTGGTCATCAAACACTTTATTCAAATTCAACTGGAGTTGAGAACAGTGCAATGGGTCACCAAGCATTATACTCAAACACTACTGGAAAAAACAATAGTGCCATTGGTCATCAAGCGCTTTATTCAAATACAACTGGAGTTGAGAACAGTGCAATGGGTCACCAAGCATTATACTCAAACACTACTGGAAAAAACAATAGTGCCATTGGTCATCAAGCACTTTATTCGAATACAACCGGCTATGAAAATAGTGCAATTGGGCATCAGGCGCTTTATTCAAATTTAACTGGTATTGATAACACTGCAATGGGTCATAAGTCCCTTTACACAAACACAACAGGTAAAAATAATGTTGCTATTGGTCACTTGGCTTTATTCTCAAATACTATAGGAAAAAGTAATACTGCTTTAGGTTTTCAGGCACTTTATACAAATATATCAGGGGATGAAAATATTGCGATTGGACATCAGGCACTTTACTCAAATACTTCTGGGAAAGGCAATAGTGCTATAGGATGGGCGGCACTTTTTCATAATACAACTGGCAGTAATAATACTGCTGTGGGGCACGAGCCGCTAAATAGGAATACTACAGGACAAAACAATAGTGCTATTGGGCATCAAGCACTTTTTTTTAACACAACGGGTATTGAAAACAGTGCTATGGGCCATCAGTCACTTTACTCAAATATTTCAGGAAAAAATAATACTGCTATTGGGCATCAAACGCTTTATTCAAATACAACAGGTATTGAAAACACTGCCATGGGCCATCAGGCACTTTATTTAAATACTACAGGACAAAACAATAGTGCTATTGGGCATCAAGCACTTTATTCCAATACAACAGGTATTGAAAACAGTGCCATGGGGCATCAGGCACTTTTCTTGAACACCACAGGGCAAAACAATAGTGCTATTGGGCATCAAACGCTTTATTCGAATACAACAGGTATTGAAAATAGTGCCATGGGCCATCAGGCACTTTACTTGAACACCACAGGGCAAAACAATACCGCTATTGGTCATCAAACGCTTTATTCAAACACCATTGGAGCAGAAAATACTGCAATAGGGCATCAGGCACTCTATAATACTACAACTGGTCCAAAAAATAGTGCTATTGGATACCAATCCTTATATACTAATACCACAGGAACAAATAATACAGCACTTGGAACACAATCATTATTTCGTAACACAACAGGTAGAAATAACAATGCCATAGGTCATTTGGCACTCTCTTATACTACTTCAGGAAATCAAAATAATGCAATAGGCCATGAATCATTGTACTCTAACACAACAGGGAGTAACAATACAGGAATTGGAGACAATACAGGTCGAAATATATCCACCGGCTCAAACAATAGTTTTTTTGGCGCTAATGCCAATGCAAATGCGGCTACAATTACTAATGCAACTGCAATTGGATTTAATGCGATAGTGACTGCAGACAATACAATTCAGTTGGGGGATTTAAATACTGTAACAGTTATAACATCTGGCAATATCCAAGCCGCAGGTTATTATCAAAATATTAAAACTGTTGACGCAAATTATACTGCCGATGCTAAGGATGCTTTTATAGTTGTTACAGCTACTGCAACAATTACACTCCCATCACCTAGTATTGCAGGAAGTGGAAGAATGTATACCATCAAGCATTATAGTGCAAGTGTATTTAATATTAGCATCGTCTCAATATCTGGAAAAATCGACAACAATGCTCCAACAATTCCATATGTTTCAAATAGCAATATAAAAGCTATTTCATTTATTAGCGATGGTACAAACTGGCTTTCCGCATCTAGTTTATAAATTATTATTCCACTTTCTATATAAAAAATTTGAATTATGAAAAAAATAATTTTACTAGTAGTACTTGCTGGGATATGCTTGACAACATTTTCACAAAATGCAAATTTTATTATAACAGGTTCGTCACTTAAGCTTATAAATACAGGAGGTGTAAAACTATTATTGCATAATACTAATTTTGAAAATAATGCTGCAGACAGCTCTGTACAAGGCGATAGCGAATTAATTTTAACAGGTTCAAATGAAATAACAATGGGAGGATTATTTGCAAATAGCTTTCATAATTTGCAAATAGATAAATTGGGAAGTGCTGTAATACTAGGGCATCATTTAAATATATCAAACCAATTGACGCTAAATTCTGGAAATGTAGATATCGGATCAAATAATTTAAACTTAGGTACAGGAAATTTAGTGGGTGGTTCTGACTCGAGTTATATTAAAACTTCAGGAAGTGGAGTAATGAAAAGATACTTAACTCGGGGAGATCAAATATTTCCGGTAGGTAATGCTTCTTACAATCCTGCAGTATTAACAAATACAAATTCATCTTCAGATACTTTCAATATAAGGGTTATGGATAACGTAACACAGGATGGATCAGGCTTAGGATTTACATTACCTTTCCCCTTTGTTAAAAGATCTTGGTCAGTTGGCACATCAAAAACGGGTGGAGATAATAATGTTAGCATACGCTTGCATTGGGATAAAGAGCAAGAAATGAATGGGTTTGCTAATGCTGTTTCTTTCATGGTCCGTCATGATGGAGCAAACTGGGAAAAGCTGGGCAGTATATTAGGTAATGCGTTTGATAAAAATTCCCATACTGTAAAAGGGATTAGCCATTTTTCAACTTTTTCTATCTCGTCACATTCTGAGTTGATCTCCAATATTTTACAAAGAATCAATAAAGTGTACCCTAATCCGTTTACTTCAAGTTTTACTATTGAAATTGCTAGTAAATTAGAGGAAAGAGCAAAACTCAGACTTTACTCCATTAGCGGAAATCTAGTTGCAGAAAGTACAATGGAATTAAAAATTGGTTTAAATCCAATTCAAATGAAAAATCTAGATCACCTTCAGCCAGACAATTATATACGTATGGTTGAAAATAATCAGCAATTATTTTCTAAACGTATTGTAAAGCTACTATGAACAATTATTTCCCATAGCTGTTATATATAGTATGAAGAAGATATTCTTGAGAGCGAGTTGGGAAAATTTAGTGATGGCAAATTATGAAGTGGACCCAAGTATATTAAAACCATACTTACCAAAAGGAGTTGAATTAGATTATTATAAATACAAAACTTATGTAAGTCTTGTAGGATTTATGTTTAAGAAGACAAGCCTGTTTGGCATCCCCATTCCCTTTTTCGGTTCATTTGAAGAAATCAATCTCCGATTTTATGTAAAAAGAGTAGTCGGCAATAAAGTTAAAAAAGGGGTCGTATTTATAAACGAGACGGTGCCATTTAAGATAGTCGCATTATTAGCCAATAAACTTTATAAAGAACATTATATATCCATTCCAACAAAAAATTCGTTGGTTTTAAATACTATTAGTTCCAATATTGTTTACGAGTGGGAGAAAAACAAGCAATGGAATTCTATTTCTGTTAATGCAGACAAAGCAAAGCAAAAAATCGAATCAGGTAGTATGGAGGAATTTATATTTGAACGATATTTTGGTTTTACAAAACTAGACAAAGATAATAGTCAGGAATACAGAATAGCACATCCAAAGTGGATGACAAGCAATATATTAAATCATGAAATTAGTTGTGACTTTGGCGCAATGTATGGAGTAACATTCGCTCATCTAAATAGCCAGAAACCCGATTCTGTATTTTTAGCAGAGGGGTCAAAGGTTACCATTAACTGGTTGAGAGATAAATTTTAAAATAATTAGACGTCTTGTTGAAGACTATTTTACATTTCCCATTTTCCTAAGCGCAATTACAAATGCAGCTCCAAACAACAAAGTGACAAAACCAGCGAAGTAAGGCAATAGCTGAATCATATTAATCTTTATTAATTAATTTTAGCAAAATAGCAAAACCAAGTATAGAAGGGACCCAAATACCAATAAATATTCCAGCCTCTTTTTCGCCAGAAAACCAAAGTACTTCAGAAAATATTAAAGACGCAAATGCAGCTGTCAACATTAATATATCTACGGTAGTGAACTTCTTGAACATAAGTTATTTCTTTGTAATGTACACTTAAATATCATACTTACAAAACGAAGGAGTAAAAGAACAATTTTATTAAATGATTCCACAGTTTTACCATTAAAAGTTTAAACAGTACATAAGTTAATCGATATTTTTTACGTGTTTAGCAGGAACACCAGCAACAATAGTATTGTTTGGAACGTCTTTGGTAACTACCGAACCTGCTGCAACAATTGCATTTTCTCCAATAGTTACTCCAGGTAAAATAGTGGCAGCTGCTCCTATCCATGCATTTTTTTTAATCACAATAGGATTGCATAATAATGTTTTTCTATTAGCTGGATTAACAGGATGATTTTCGGTAACTAAATTCACTTTAGGTCCAATTAATACATCGTCTTCAATGGTAATACCACCCATGTCTAAAAAAGAACATGCGTGATTAATAAAAACGTTTTTACCAATTTTAATATGTTGTCCAAAATTAGTATGAAATGGCGCAAAAATGGCGGCACTCTCGTCAATATGACTGCCTATAATTTCACTTAATCTTTCTCTAACTTGAATAACATCTTCTGAAGCATTAAGTACAGAAGTAAGTTTTAAGGTTCTTGCAACTACTTCCATAAATGCTGCATATTGAGGATGGTCCTGGCGAACTTCCTCACCTGCTTTCATTATTTCAAAAATATTTCTGTTTGACATCCATCAAAAATACGCTTTTATCGAAAATCATTATATATTGTATTGGAAATTTTGCTATCACAAAAGTGAAAATTTCTAGCATAAACATATTACAATGAAGCATTCAAGAAGAGCATTACTAAAGTCATCCATTATAACAGCCATAGGATTAGCTATAAAGCCAAGTTTTGTAAAGGGCAGTGCTTTGATTGCTGAAAAAAAAGCCACAAACTTAAATCAGCTTTCTATTCGACAACTTTCAGATTTGATACATAAAAAAGAGGTTTCTTCTTTTGAAGTTGTGTCAGCATTTGTTAATAGAATTGAAGAAGTGAATCCAAGCCTCAATGCGGTAGTAGCTTTTAGACCTAAGGAAGCCTTGAAAGAAGCTACTAAAGCAGATATTGCCTTGAGTAAAGGCAATAACAGTGGGATTTTACATGGTATACCTTGTACAATAAAAGATTCATTTGATACAGAGGGTATCATTAGTACTGCCGGAACGCTTGGAAGAGCAAATTTTATTCCTAATAAAGATGCCACTGTAGTTCATCGTATAAAAAATGAAGGGGCTATTATAATGGGAAAAACAAATACACCTGAGTTTACCATGTCTTTTTTCACCGATAATTTAGTGTACGGTAAAACATATAATCCTTACGACTTAACAAGATCACCAGGAGGTAGTAGTGGTGGGGCTGCTGCCATAATAGCTGCAGGCGGAAGCCCGTTTGATATTGGGACAGATACAGGAGGTAGCATACGATTCCCCGCACATTGTTGTGGTATTGTAGGTTTAAAACCAACAGCAGGGAGTGTTCCAAGAACCGGACATATTGTTGATTATGCTGGACTATCTCAGTCTTTAACACAAGTGGGACCATTGGCTAAGACGGTAGAAGATCTCGATTTACTTTACCAGATAATTGCGGGTGTAGACAATATAGACCCTTATGTATATCCAGTTCCAAAATTGGATTTCAAGAAAGTAGATTTCAAAAAATTAAGAGCTGCATTTTACATTGATAATGGAGTAGTAAAACCATCGGCCGATACTTATAACGTTATTCAAAAAGCAATTTCCATAATTTCAAAAGCAGGAATAGCTGTTAAACAAGAGGCGGCACCTGGAATTAAAAATCAACTTGAAATTGTTGACGATTTAAACATTCCTATAGGGTTTTTAACTTCTGGCGGGGGGTTAAAACGATTATTAGATAAAAGTGGCACAACTAAAACAACACTTAGTTGGTTAAGTGAATTAAAAATTCCTACTAGTAATGAATTAGCAAAATTGCAGGAAAGGGTTGATGTTATGCGTAGTGAAATGTTAGCTTTTTGGAAAAATAACGATGTTTTAATTTGTCCAGTTAGCCCAATGCCAGCTCCATTGTGGACTAACGAGACCTTACTTAACCAAGACTATTTTAGCTATACTTCTTTATACAACACTTTAGGTTGGCCGTCGATTGTTGTTAGAGGAGGAACATCTTCAGAAGGCTTACCAATTGGAATACAAATTATTGCACCGCCGTGGAGAGAAGATATATGTTTGAGTATGGCCAAGTTTCTAGAAACGGAGCTAGGAGATTTTGGAAATGAAATTATTGTAAGAAAATACAAAGCTTAAAAGTAGCCAATAGGTTAATTTATTCTTGTTCTTTACGAATAATGGCAATTGCCTTATTTGAATAATACTGTAATGAATCTATATTATACAGTCCAATGTCGTTAAAAGCTCTGGTACCACTTAAATAAAACCTCAAACTTTCTTTAGCATCATCACTTATTGGCTTAATACCCAATTTACTATCCAGGACCATTCTAGGGAATCTTCCTGCGAATCTCTCTAATGAAACGTCAACGTATTTTTTCATATTTTCATTTTGATAAAAACGCACATAGTTTTCCTGTTCAAGAACGGTATTGTCCGTATAGTCGGTAAGATGAAATGTATATTTAGAAATGCATGTTGCTAAATCCGAGTTGTTTTCGTTGGAAAAATATCCCTTTGCTTCTGATTCAATTCTACTTCTATTGTTCGAATTAAATTTCCAAGACATATAAAAATTGTTAATTAATCTATAGTATAATTGTTGATCAATTTTTTCAGGATTGATATTTATTATTGAATCCAAACTATCACATATTTTAATTTTATCTAAATGGAAATCTTTATGAAAAGCTAGTTGTTTAATATCTTTTTCAAAATCAATCGCCACCGACTCCAGCGTTTCTTGTTTCTTATGCTTTTCTGCTATACTTTCTCTGATATTTTCAGCGAAAAAACCAAGTGTAACTGCGGTAAATAACATTACAAATTCAATAATATATTCAGACCAGTTCTTTTTGTGTGTCGGATGATGAGGGTGATGTACTTCCATATTATTATATTGTAGATGAAAATATGACAATATTTGCAATTCTTTCTCTTCTCTGCCATTTACCCTTGAAAATAAAGTCCTTTTGGCTTCCTGATGCTATTATTTCCCATTTCATTGATGCTCAATTGGGTAGAAAGTTTAAATGAAATATCAAACAATGATAATAATTTTTAAACTTTTATAATTCTATCCTATTATGACAACTGTCAGTTCCATATGTACTAAATGATACAAAAGGTGGATTATTTGGTGACGACCTTTATAGTAATAAAAAACGTATCATGAAAAATCAAACAAGGAGGTCGGCATTAATAATTTCTTTTGTATTTATTAGTTTTTTTTCTTTTTCTTGTTCTAAAAATGATAGCATAAGTAACGCAGATCAATACGGACAATTTAATAGCGTCAATTTAAACAGTCAAATTACAACACTCCCAATTCAAGCAATTAGTGATGCTGAACTAGCTAGTCTTGTACATATGAGGGAAGAAGAAAAATTAGCGAGAGATGTTTATATCACACTATATAATAAATATGGAGTTAGGATTTTTGACAATATCTCCAATAGTGAACAAACGCATACAAATGCTATTTTACAGTTACTTACAAAATACTCCATTAATGATCCAGTGGGAGGAAACGGTATTGGTGTTTTCACTGATGCTGGATTACAAACATTGTATAATAGCCTAGTAACATCTGGCAGTATTTCTATTTTAGAAGCGTATAAAGTAGGTGCCACTATCGAAGACCTCGACTTGTACGACTTAAAAACCGATCTACTCAAAGTAGATAATCAAGATATTATATTAGTATATCAAATGCTTTCAAAGGGCAGTAGGAATCATATGAGAAATTTTTATAGTAATCTAAAGTCATTAGGCTTTACTTACGTTCCAAAATTTATCACACAATCCGAATTGGATGCCATTGTTAACAGTGTAATAGAAAGAGGATTTTAATTATAGTATTACCCGTGTTTTTGTTTTGATAGAATAATTCTTTAGAATTGAATTTTATAAACAAAATTGGGGAAAAACCCTAGTTGATATTTCCAGCTAACATTTTGATTCCTGTTATCATAACTTTGTGAAAAAACATTATTGTGATTAGTAACGTTTTGCAAGTCAAGTGACAATGTTTGTGAAATCTTTTTTACTTTACTATTAAAAGTATACCCCATTTTTAGGTCCATTCTAAAATAATTGGGATATTGACTTGAATATACATCAGTTGATAATTGCTCTCTATCACTTGCTTGGGAACTAGCTAAATCGATAGGCGTATAGTACCTTCCACCTGCATTTGTAAACTTAAAGTCCACACTTGTTTTATTTCTTTTACCAGCACCTACATTCCATTCTTTACCTGCAAGTATATTATAAACATATTTACCGTTAAAGGCAGTGTTTCGCTCAACGCCATCACTACCAGTATATTTTGAATCATAAAGAGAAGAGGTAAATAAACCATAGTATCCTTTGCTAAAGAATTTCTCAACTGTTAACTCAATGCCGTAATTTTTTCCTGTTCCCTTGTTAATTAAGTTATCTTCTAGGTCTGTCTTGAATCCCGCACCCGTATTTAGCATGGAGTAACTGCTAGAAAAAGTATTCACTGGAACATTATATAAGCTTTGGTAATAAAGTTCTGTTTTAATTCTCCAGTCTTGAGCAGGCTGTAAATTATAGCCAATAACAAAATGATTGCTTTTTGTAAAGTCTAGATTTTTATTATTGTAACTATATGAGCCATCTGTGTTTTGTGTTTGTAAGAAATAAACATTAATTGGCTGCATTTGAGAATGTAGTCCATATCCAAATGTGAAACTATTTTTATTGTCAATATCATATTTCAGTCCCAACCTAGGCTCAACGGAGGTAGCATTATTTAAAAAGAAATTTTGTGCATGAATTCCTGTATTTAAAGTAATCTTTTCAGAGATATTGTATTTCAATTGCGCATAAGCTTGAGCAAAATTAGTTTGACTAGTATAATCCCAAATTTGTTTAAAGCTATCATTTGGTCGTTGTTTTGTTTTATAATTCAAGTCTAATCCTATTAATTGATCCTCTATACCAAGTTTTAAAAATAACCTGGAATTGATTTTTGAATTATAAGAAGTGCTAAAATTATACCCAGTTTTCGCAGTCTTGGAAACCTCCTTTTGATACGATTCAAGAGTCATTCTATCAAAATCATAATTAGTAATATCTGTTTTTGAATAATTCAATCCAATAGTACTGCTAAAATACGAGTTGCTATTAATTTGTTTAAAATGATTGACACCTACAATTCCAAGGGTACTTGCAAAATCTGATTGATTGCCGTTTCCGTATAATGAATTGTCTTTACCCCCGCTTTCTAAATTAATTGTGCTTGTTCCTAAAATGCCAAATAACGAAAACTTGCCCAATTTTGTAGTTCCGCTATTTAACTTAAATGACAAATCTTGATAGGTGGGTGTAGCGGTAGTACCTATATTAATACCCATTGATTGCGCAATGCCTGCTAGTGAATATCTATAGCCCACTAAATAGGAAGAGCCATTGTCTTTACTTATAGGACCTTCTGTTGTTGCCTCTAAACCAGTAATAACACCTAATTGCAAGGTAGTCTCCTTTTTTTTACTGTTACCGCTTCTAAAACCAATATCAAATACACCTGCGTTGGCATTACCATATTCGGCAGGAAATGCGGAAGTTAAAAAGTCAGAGCTCTTTAATAAATTAGTATTCAATGCACTAACTGCTCCTCCTGTGGTTCCAATGGAAGCGAAGTGATTCGGATTCGTCACATTCATTCCGTCAATTTTCCATAAAACACCAGTAGGTGAATTACCTCTAATTACAATATCATTTCTACTATCATCTGTGGTACTTACTCCCGCAAAATTTGCGGCTAAACGAGCAGGGTCGCTTCTGCCACCTGCGTAACGATTTACTTCTTCCATAGAAAAAGTACGTGCACTTACAGTAGCCATTTTATTAATACTAGAGGCCTTATTGGACGATTTTACCATCACTTCCTTCAAGCTTTTAAATTCCTCTTCTAAGCTAATATCTACAATTGTTTCTTTACCAGAACTTACAATCACGTTGGCTATAAAAGCTTCTTTGTAACCATTATAAGTAACTTTTAAATCATATCTACTTGGGTTTAATTCATTGAATGCGTAAGCGCCAATCGAATCTGTAATCAGCAACTTCTGACTATTGGCAATTTTAACCGTTGCTCCATATATAGGCGATTGGGTTAGCTTATCTACCACTACTCCTCTAATATTTTGTTTATTATTTTGAGCGAAAGTTAAGGTTGTAATAAAAGTTAGGACAATAGTGTAGTATTGCTTCATTGGATTGAAGTATTTAAGATTAAAAAAAAGGTATAAAATTATTATTTCTGTGGAGGTGGACCTTGTTGGTTCCCTTGCCCTGGCTTAGGCGGTATCATTTTCAAAACGATTTCTTTATATCGTTTAATTTGATTTTCATTAAGAAACGAAATCACTTGCTGATCTCTGACTTTTTCAAATTTTTCAATTTGATTTATTTGACTTGCATTAGGTGGAGGAGGAGTTCCTTTTACTAATTGATCCACATTTTTAAAAAAGTTGGTAAATGCTTCAACCGTTTTATTTATTTGAGCAGCATTTAATTGTAATTCTTTGCTAAGTATCTCTTTGGTCCTCTTTAACCTTTCTTCATTGCTTGGAGGAGCCCCCGGCATTTGTGCATTGGTAGTAAATGCGACAATTAATAATAAGGCACTTAATATTTTTTTCATGTTTTTTATTAGTTAGATGACTTTAAGATGACTAATCCTTCCTAAGAACTTGTTAATCTTAATGGCCTGTATCTTCTTTTATAGATGGCTGGAATCCACGCTGAGGGTTATTTACAGAATTGACCATTTTTTGAATTAATTCATCAAAATCCGGCTTTTGCTCCTTTGTACATAATGCCCTCACTTTTTTAAAATGCTCGAAAGTGAGAATATCAAGAGATTGTATGGATAAACTAACTTGTAAAGCGGCATTATTTCTGGAACTATCATTAACCGTATCAGATTGTAGTAGTTTAAAAAAATTGTCCTTATTTAATTTAATTTGATCCCTAATTAATTTTGCGTTTTCATTATGCGCTTTCGCTAAATCAAAATAGTGGTTTTTTTGACTTTCGTTAAAATTCAGCTTTTTAGCCAAGAACTCTTTTGGAGAATTATCTCTTTGATTTTTGAAATGACCTATCCAGAAAAAGGCAAGTGTTGCTATATTAGCAATTATTAGTAAGCCTATAAGCCATGCAACAAATTTTTTATTTAATATATTTTTCATAAAAAAAATTAGTTTGAAATAGTTTGATCATAAGATGTAGCCAATGCCTCAATGTCATTACTTGATTTAATGTTAACTATATTTTCGTTGTTTTGAAACAGTAGGCTATTTATAAATAAAAATAAGGTTAAAGTGCAAATCACAAAAAGTGCACTAACTGGAGCGGTGAAATAATTAGATCTAGTTTCGTTTTCCATCTTTATCTTCAATCTTGTATAGAAAAAATCGCTCACGCCAATTTCTTTCATATTTGAAAATAGGTTCAAATCTTGCTCTAATTGATCGTCCGTTAAATTTTTCATATTGATTTATTTATGAATTATAATAGAAATTTAATTTACTTTTTAAATTTTCTCTAGCCCTGCTTAAAAGTGATTCAATTGCTTTTATACTCAATTGCATTATCTCACTCACTTCCTCATGTTTCATCCCTTGCACCCGTATTAATGTAAAAGCAATTCTTTGGTTATTAGGCAACTGGCTTATCGCTTTAAAAATAATAGATGCTTTCTCTTTATTTTCATTACTAATGCCAGGATTTAAATAAGCAGCGTCCACACTTTTTTCTTCGGAAGGCATCCACCAAGGCACAATTGCATTAATACGTTTCCTATTTTTTTGTTTCCGTATTTTCTCCAATGCCTTTCTTACTGCAATTCTATAGATCCAGGTAGCTAAGCTGGACTCCTCTTTAAAGCCTTTTATTGATTCAAATACTTGAATAAAAGTTTCTTGTGTAGTGTCTTCTGCCTCTTCTGCGTTATGCAATATATTAAGGACACTATAATACACCCTGTCCTGGTAATTTTCTACCAGTAACTTAAAAGCTAGCTCTTCGCCAAGCTTTAAACTTGATATGAGTTCTTTTTCAATCAAAATCTACTTATAATAGATGTTTAAGCTATTCAATTCCTTCGGTAATTATTAAAATAAATTTTTTCCTATGCTACCGAAGGAAAATAGAATAGGAAACATCTAATAGTTAAATCTATTTAAATGAAGTTGAGTAAAATTATCTTTGGATTCCTTTTGTTGTCTATTATTACTATTTCTTGCAATAAATTGAGTGAAACAACAAGCACTGCCGCTACGGTAACTACTAGTGGCGAATATAATGACCTTTTTGTACCTCCGTCAATAACAGGGACTAATTTCAACTTAACACTTGCTAAGGCTACCAAGCAATTTAAAACTGGGTCAGCAACAGCTACTTATGGATATAATGGCAATAGTTTTTGGGGCCCAACATTAATTATGAACCAAGGAGATGATATTAAAATAAATGTTACTAATAATTTAACGGATGAAACAACGGTGCATTGGCATGGATTTCATATCCCAGCTGTCATGGATGGTGGACCACATCAAATAATTGATGCTGGCGGAACTTGGTCTCCCAATTTTAAAATAAAAAACAACGCAGGTACTTACTGGTATCACCCACACCTACACCTAAAAACCTATGAGCAACTTGCTAAAGGGGCAGGCGGTTTCATTATAATTAAAGATCCAGCAGAATCCGCATTGTCATTGCCAAGAACCTATGGAACGGACGATATCCCTTTAGTATTTTCTAGTAGAAGATTTAATTCAGACAATTCGATAGACATTTCTGGTGCATATGGTGATTATTTATTAGCTAACGGGACTATGAATGCGCAAGTAACTTTACCTAAGCAATATGTCCGATTAAGATTATTGAATGCAGAAATTGAGAGAGGTTATGATATAGGATTAAGTGATAATAGGACATTTAGTATCATTGGGAATGATGGTGGCTTATTAAATGCACCTATTACAACCAACAGAGTAAAAATAATGCCAGGTGAGCGAGTTGAAATTTTAGTAAATCTTGGAAATGATGCATTAGCTAGTACCATTGATTTAAAAGCTTATAACACAGGTCAAAAATTTGGTTTCCCAGGTGCTGAACCGGCTATCGCTGGTGATTTTGGGAGTTTATTAAATAACAAGGATTTTAATTTATTACATATAAAAATTGGCGAAACTACTACAAATGCAATCACCACCTTACCTAGCAAGTTAGCTAGTAATGTGTATTGGACCAATTCGGATGTGACTAATAGTAGAACCATCAATATTACTGGTGGTCAAGCTGGTGCTGCTTTTACATTTGACAATAACACCTATGGCTTTACAAATATTAACCAAACTATCAAATTAGATGCGATTGAGAAATGGACCATTGTAAACAATAATATATTTGGACATTCTTTTCATGTGCATGATGTACAATTTAAAATTATAGCAAGAAGTTCTGGTGCTGTTGGAGAACATGAATCAGGATGGAAGGATACGGTATACGTGCCATTAGGCGAGACGGTTACTGTGATTGCAAAATTTGATGATTTTTCGGATGCGGTTAATCCATACATGTACCATTGCCATTTTTCAAATCACGAGGATGGCGGCATGATGGGCCAATTTTTAGTAAAGTAAATATTATATAACTTCACATTACATAATATCTCATACCATTGAAACTTAACACAATTGTTTTTTTATATGCATGCGCTATATTTATAACGTCATGTAATAGCACCAATAAACTTCCCTTATTGGAAGTTAAAAACAATGACAGTTTACTTTTAAAAACAGATGCTGGGTGGATATACAAGAATGAAGTATTTAATGGACAGGTGGTTGAGGTTGAAAATGATGGCAGTGTGGTTTATAGGCTTCCAATTATAAATGGGAAAGAGCAAGGCTTGGCCATAGGATTTTATAATACTGGCGAAAAGTTAGTGGAAAGAAAATTTATTAATGGGGAAAAACAAGGCGTTTTCAAACAATGGTGGCCAAATGGGAACCTAAGGTATTTATTTAATTACAATCATGATAAATACGATGGTCAACAAATTGTTTATTTTCATTTTGGTAAGGTACAGGAAGAAAAAAATTATTCCAATGGTATAGAAGAAGGAGCTCAAAGGATATGGGATTCTACCGGGAACTTAATTTCTAATTATACAGTGAAAAATAAAAAAATATATGGTGCTTTATCTGCGAAGGATTGCATGCCCGTTGCTCGTTAAGTTATTGGCAGTATTCTTCATTTTAAATATATCAAGTTGTAATATATTTTCAAATAATGAAAGCTTACCTTATTATAATACACAAGACCTAACTCCTACTTGGAGTCCAAGGAATGGACATCAAATTGCCTATTTCAACTTAAAGGATCAAACAGGGAATAAATTCGGTTCAGATTCCCTAACAGGTAAAATATATATTGCCAATTTCTTCTTTACTACCTGCCCAAGTATTTGTCCTAAAATGACAAGATGCTTTAAAATAATACAGGATAGCATTGCTAATATGCAGCATGTTGAAATTGTATCGTTTTCAGTGATGCCATGGGTGGACTCTGTAAATAAGTTGAAAGTATATGGGGAGCAGAATAATATAAACCCTACTAAGTGGCATTTATTAACAGGGGATAAATCAATTATTTATGCTTTAGGAAGGGCCTCGTTTTTTGCAGACAATAATAAATTAAGTGATACCAGTTCATTTATTCATACCGATAAAATGTATTTGATAGACAATCAAAACAGAATTAGGGGCGTTTATAATGCTACCAAGGTGGATGATATTGCTAGAGTGTTAGCAGATATAAAAATTTTAAAAAAAGATATTTAATTAGGCTAAATAATTTCACAATATTTTCTTCCTTTATATTTTCAAGCTAATTTCAATTGTCAACTGACATTATTAAAATAAAACCGACGGAATCATTTAACTTTATCCATCTAATTAGTCAATACAATCAAAATAATATGCCCATTTCAAAAACACTATGTTATTCAATACTATTAATACTAACTACTAGCTGTAGCAAAAATGATACAACCACTACTACTACTTCTTCTACAACTACCGTAACTACGAATAATACGGTTCCTGCAGTTTATAATAAAATTTACGGAGCTACTAGTATTACTAACGACGGCACTTATATCACGATTAAAACTAAAGATTTACCAGATCATAAAAGCGCCTATTATGCTACAAGCAATGCTTTATATGAAGCGTATACTGGTACTACATTTGGTGGCTTTACATTTCAGAAAAATCCAAATAGCATACTTGAACAATCAGGAACTATTAAAATACCTGTAAATCCAAAAGTAGATCCTGCTCATACTGCTACTCCATTAGGTCCAATTGGCATTGCATTAAATGGCGTACTCTTTTTTAATCAATACGCAGGACCTAGCCAACCATTAACAAACGAAATTGTTAGTTTTGATAAATATTATGGACATCCTCAACAATCTGGTATGTATCATTATCATGTTGAACCTTTATACTTAACCACTACTAAAACTACTAAATCTGGTTTATTAGGCTTTTTATTGGACGGGTTCCCGGTTTATGGGCCGCAAGAGGAAGATGGAACTTTAGTAACCAATAGTATGTTAGACGTTTATCATGGTCATACGCATAAAACTATGGACTATAGTAGTGGTATTTATCATTATCATTTTACAGCCGAAGCTCCATACTTAAATGGAAATGGATTTTATGGCACACCGGGTACTATTTCGCAATAATGAAGTACTGTATATTTTTAATATTTCTAATTTATACATATGCTTGCTCTGTAAAAAAAGAGGAAGTACTGGGGGAGCTTGTTATATATAAAAAGTATTATCCTAATAAGCAATTAATGGAATATAGAGAATATAGGAATGACATGAAAAATGGCAAACAAATAGCTTATTGGGATAACGGGAAAACAAGATTTGATTTTATTGCAAAAAATGACGCATACGAAGGAGAGATGAGAGAGTGGGACTATAATGGCAAACTATTTCACCTAGCTCACTATAAAGAGGGCCATGAAGAAGGAGTTCAAAAATTATGGTATGAAAATGGAAAAATAAGAGCCAACTATGTTATAATCAAAGGGAGGAGATTTGGATTATTAGGCACTAAAAATTGTAAAAATGTATCGGATAGTATTTTTGTTATTAAGTAGTTTTTTATTCGCTTCTTGTAAAGAGAAAAAGCAAGCTAGTATTGATATGCCTTATTATAATACTGCCAACTTCGATCCTATTTTCATTGATCAAAAACCACAAGTCCCATTAAAAATTACACATACCATTGATACATTTTCACTCCTAAATCAGGATAGTCTAAAAATCACACAGTCTGTTTTTGACAATAAAATTCATGTTGCAAACTTTATTTTTACTACTTGCGGTAGTATTTGTCCAGTGATGACTAATAATTTTAAAATTGTTGGAGATAGTTTTAAAAATGACACTGATGTGGTACTATTATCTTATTCGGTTACACCATGGATAGATAAACCCTACGTATTAAAGAATTACATGATAAAAAACGGAATTACTAATACAAATTGGCAATTTTTAACAGGAGATAGAACTAAAATATATAAGTTAGCCAGGCAATCTTATTTTGCAGAGGAAAATATTGGCTTTAGCAAGGATAGTAGCGAGTTCTTGCACACTGAACATGTTATATTAGTTGATAAAGCTAAGAGAATAAGAGGTGTTTACAACGGAACCCTTAGTTTAGAAATGCAACACTTAGTAGAGGATATCAAGTCCTTACAAAATGAACAGCAGTAATTAATTTTATTTTTTCTGAATCTTACTTAGAACAGATTTTTTAATCATAGCCACCACTTCTACTTTAGGATCCACAATTTCTGCTATTTTATATTCAATAGAAGACCCCATAACTTGTGTTGCCTCTTCAATGGTTAAATCATAGTCTTCTTGTAACCATTCCAACATCCCTTTTGTTGCAATTTTTAATGAATTGTCAATTGTGGCATCCATTCCAACTGTCATAATATAAGTAGCATCTTCAATTCTTGGGTAAGCTAACATTTTGGAAGGACTTTTAATAAGTTTAACGGTGAAAGCATAGTCTAGTGAGGTTTCTAGTGCCATCCAATTTAGTTCCCCATCTCCTTGCGCGGCATGACCATCTCCCAAATACAATAGACCTCCTTTATTATATACAGGAAGATAAACCGATGCATTTTTTGTAACTCTATTAAAGTCCATATTCCCCCCAAAAGGACCTGAATCTCCCGTTCCCACTACTTGCCCTTTTGGCGCTGCTAAACCAACACAACCAAGAAAGGGATTTATAGCTACCTCAAAGTTTTTTAAATGTGCTGAAGCAACTTGTAATTTAGCTTTATTTTTCTTTATGTCTAAATCCCAAACTATTGGAGTTAGATTATTTTTAGTAATGTCTGTAATAGAAGAAGGCATACTGCGCTCATGAAAGTAGGGCAAACACAATGCTGTATTTCTACTAAATTTCATATCAGTAAAAGTAATTTTCAAAACATCTCCTTCTTCAGCACCTTCAATATAAAAAGGCCCCGTTAATGGATTTTCTGCAGCTCCAATAGAACGTTTTATACTAAATTTATCGAATCCATCACAATCTGTAGAGGTAGTATATATAGTATCACCAGGCAATATGATTAGCGCTGGTTGGGTGTCGGCTGAGAAAAGAGAGAAATAAGTATTAGGTGTAAAGTGGACTCTTTTAGGACCTTGCGCGTTAGCTATGAAGGAGATAATTGATGACAGAATTAAGAAAATATATTTCATTTGATATTTTTATTTGTTTTCAGCATGTAATTGAGCTATTGCTCTATTGGCATATAAATCCATGGAATCAAAAGCAGCAAGCTCTCCTTGTAATAAAATTCTTTTCATCCAAGCATCAAATACAATTTTTTTTACAACTTCTATATTGACCGGCGCGCTCAAGTTTCCCTGAAAATCTTTATCATCAGTTTTACCATTAGGATTCCAGGCAAAATCTGCCTTTTGAATAAGTTTATAATCAAGTACGTCATTGATAGTGACAGTTGTATATTTTTTAGAAGATTCTAATACGCCCAAGTTCATTTCTTTGTAATCATTAAAATGGTAGTTGTATTTGTTAAGAATATTTGCTAATTCTCCATTTTTGAAATTTGTAAAATACCCTTTACCCTCTGCATCATTTCTAGCTTTTTCATTTAGTATCATTCCCTTGTTTTCCAAATACCACATTGCAGATCGATAAAATTCAATTTTATTGACCTTCTTGTAATCCATTTGCAAATATTTTGTAAATCTTCCACACTCGTCAATTCTACGTTGAACCATTTTTCGATGCAATTGTATTTCTGCCTTATCAATTTTAAAATCACGTACAACAGCTTCTAATAATTCATCTTTCTTATGCTTCTCTGCAATACTTTCTCTAATATTTTCTGCAAAAAAACCTAGTGTCACGGCCGTGAATAACATTACGAATTCAATAATGTATTCTGACCATTTCTTTTTATGTGTTGGATGGTGTGGGTGATGTACTTCCATAGTTTATTATTATCATTGAAAATAAGACATTGTAATCAATCTCTTGATTGTATGAGTGTGAATCTTTTTTTAAGTTTCAAAAAAGGTTGTTCAAAAAAATGGTAGGATAAAGTTGCAAATGATAAAGCTGCAATCAATGCAATTAAAATACCTATTTCATTTTTCCATTCACTCATTCCTATCAGTCCGCTCCATTCAGTCAATTCGTTTTTAAATATACTAAAGACAATCCAATACATGGAAATATGACAAACATACAAACCATAGGATATCCGCCCAAGATAAACCAAGATTTTAGGCATAAACCTTGCAGCAGTTCCATACAAGGACATAAAGAAACAGATTACCCCTACAAGAATTAAAAGCCAGCCTGTGATAGATTGTGTCATGGTTGCCATATGGGGGGAGTCTGCATTTATTTCACAAACCATGGAGGCGACTAACCAAGAAGCATAACCTATTAGAAATAGAACTATACGGGGTAATAAGCTCCATTTAGGTTGCCAACCTTTTAAATAAATAGATAGTAATATTCCAGCAGCAAAGAATTGAAATTGAACAAAACTGTTGGTCCACTGACCACTAAATTTTTCCGTTAGCCTTAATGCATAGTAGACGATGACCATATAGGCAATAATGAATGCGCAAAAGGAAAATATTTTTAAACCCTTTTTGCCAGTAAAAAAGATGACTAAGGGCAACAATATATACAATTGTTCTTCCACAGAAACGCTCCAGAGAGGATTGATACAGTAGGACTGCCATTTGTTAAATGTGATGTACCAGTTGCCTGAAAAAAACGTGAATGCTAATTGAGCATTAAAGGGGATTGTCGTGCCAAATACACTTGTACTGGAAGTTAGCAGTACTATCCCAAAAAAGAATACAAAATAAAGCGGCCAAATACGGAGCATTCTTCTAATGTAAAACGATTTTACATTGATAGCTCCAAATTTTACCTGTTCACGACTAAGTAGTTCTGTTATTAAAAAGGCGCTCAAAAAAAAGAATAAGGGTACTCCATAATTGCCCACCAAGCTTATATGATAAGCCCAATAATACTTGGATGGATCAATTGGTGCAAGATCTAGACGATGCACAAAGAAAACAAACAAAAAAGCGCATAAGCGCAGTACATCTAGCTCTGGTTTATAATAACGTTCAGTTAACATTTATTTATTTTTTCTAGAATAACTTTAAATGATGTTTTCATATTTTTTATGAGAATTAATTTAATAGTTTTTCCCTTTTGTTTCTAGTAGGGTGAACGCTTCTTCCCAATTGGGGATAGCATCCGATTCGTAACCGTAGGTTCTGCCTGTTGCAATGGAACTAAAGGCTTTCATTGCTTTTAAATGAACGCCATTTTTCATAAACACTAACATTGCCTCTCGACTTTCCCATGCGGATAAAGTACAATTAAAGCCATTAATTTTTTTAACAGCGCTATATAAATTTCCTTTAGCAGATTTTGCTTCACCAAATGATGGAATGGCAAAAGCCCAGAATCTTATAAATCCCATTAACCCTTTTGGTTTTAATCCGGTAATTGAAATGTGCATAATCTATTTTTCTAGTGTATTCTTATTGATGGTCTTTTGATTCAATTAATTTAATTAGTTCTGTTGCTTTTTCTTTTTGTGATAGTGCCATTGCCCTATAAACGAATAGTTGTCCTGTGTAATTAGATGCAGTATTTGAATACTTAATAAATTCAGTTTGGTTATTAGTTAAAAACATACTTCCTGTTTTTTCTTTAATTGCATTTAATTTTTCAATTTTTAAAGTAACATTTGATTTGCCATTTAATACATTGCCAGTGTAGTCAAACATTCTTATATACATTAGGTTGTTTCGCATGGATAATAACAAATCAAAAGTATGATTCACAGCCTCCTCTTGCCCTTTGATTCTTGATTGGCCTTTTATGTAATCTTTTATTTTTTCAGAAATCTCCATGCTTTTAATTAGCCTAAATCCACCAGCATTTTTTAATTGGTCAATAGTGCCATCTGCATATTGTAAAATCACTTCTGTATCAAAAACATTTTCACTCCATATATACACACTATCTGTATATTTTTCCATCCATTTATCCTTATATATCGTATCTGAAAGCTTAGATCCATAATCAATTACCTCATTCATGTTTACTTCCTTGATACTAATATCTGCTGAATCAATTTTCAAATCTGACACTAAACTTACTAAGTAGTCGTGTTCTTTATGACGTTCGGTCCTATAATCTAAATAAGACTCTGCTAAAAACCCTGAAAATACTGCAAAAAACAGCATGATGAATTCTGTAATATATTCTTTCCATTTCTTTGGTTTGTGCGAGTGGTGATGTACTTCCATATTTTTATATTATAGTTGAAAATAAGATAATGTTTGCATTTTCGCAGCTTCACATCTTTTAACCCCTATTTACCCCCAACCAAAAAAGGTCTATGAATTTGACTTCTTAACCCTTGATAACATTGCCTTTCGGCTGTGTGCCCAGCTTGGCATGATCCAGGGACCCCCTGATTATGAGGGTTTCTGGTGATATTCCATACCGTTTCTTTTATTGATAATCAATAGGATACAAGATTGAAATAGGTTTATATTTCTCATAATTCACCTCTTTTAACTGGTTTTCGGTGAAAACCTGGCTAGAGGAACTAGTTTAAATATTTGAATTTATCACAAGTGATTTCAAATCCGGTATTTTTGGAATGTGGAAACACAAGCGGAATGTACATGGTAAAAAATAAAGCTTAATCTTCCACTGGTTCAGCTCCATTTACCCCTAATTTCTTGGTCTAATTTTTCTAACGGCTCTAACGCAGAGTTCTGATGTTATTGGGCTTACATCTTGAAAACCTTGGTAATTAAAATAAATCTCATAGGAGGTGACCTTTTCAATATGTATATCACTCGACCAGTATTTATCTACTTTGAATCCTCCAATTTTTTCCGCTGCTTAAATATTAAATTCAATTCTTCCATATCAGGTAACCTCCAGCCTTCACCTAAGTCTAAGCATATTTGATTTGCTTCATCCCATGTATAAGTAGAATCAAAATCGGAGCTTGCTATTTCTAATGAATCTATTTTGAAGGTATTTGTACCTAAGTGGTTATAATCAATTCGCTTAATTTCATTTCTTGTTTTAGTAACAACGATTGTATTTTCAACATCACTTGCGCCA
>CALPWK020000022.1 GCA_943327245.2 Comamonas sp. lk
TTAATACCCCAACTGCTGTTGAAGCACCAGTTCCTCCATTTGCCAATGCAATAGTAGTTCCACTCCATATTCCTGAAGTAATTGTTCCAACCGTATTAATTGAATTTTGACCAATATAAGTTGACGCGATATCAATTGTTGGAGTAGTAGATCCATTTACTACACTCACTCTGTTGGCTGTTCCGGTTAAAGAAGTGACCGTACCAACATTCCCATTTAATGTTGAACCTGAAAATGAGAGTCCTGTACCTAAAGATAATTCAGCAACTCCTAATCCACCAGTGGCACCAGCTCCTAATAATTTATTCTGCGCGCTTAAGTTTGCCATTTTACTTAAACTAACTGCACCAGCTGCAATAGTTGGCGCGTTGGCTGTTCCAGACAAATCGCCTGCTAATTGAATTTTACCAGTTGCACTTGTTAAGGCATCTGGTGTTGCATTAGCTACTTTGTTATCAACATATAATTTATTTGTGACGTCTGTTGAAGAAGACGGCGCATCTGTAATTGTTATTTTTGTAGTAGTTGGAAATACTAAATTTCCAGCCATCGTACTACCAGAAAGTTTTGCATATCTAGCATCCGTAGAAGATTGATTCGATGTTACTTCATTCCAAGAACTTCCATTACTTATAAATGTTCTTCCATTTTCTGCAGCGGCTGGATCACTAGATACTACATAAATATCTCCATTAGTACCAGCTAATATCGGCCTTGCAGCCAAAGTACCCGTCGATACACTTCCAAAGGATACAGTCACATTCCCGTTAGCAGTTGGGGTGTTTCCATTTACCGTTTTAACCGCCCCTGCTACATCCGCAACAGGAATTGAAGCTACTGATGATAATGCACTTGTGCCATTGCCTATAACGTAGCCAGTCAAATTATTAACTCCAGTTCCTCCATTAGCAACAGGAATAATTGTACTACCAGATATTGAACCATTAATTATTGGTGTTGTAATTGTTGGTGTAATTGATCTTGTAACACTACCTGTACCTGATGTTGCAATTTCAGTGATCGCTCCAGTAGTTCCTGTTGTATTTCCTAAAACTGTATTTGCACCAATTGTTTGCATATTAGAAAAACCAACCGTTTGATTTGTAAATTTATTGTCTACATATGTTTTTACAGCTAATTGACTTGGATATTTTGTATCACTACTTGAACCAGCATCCAATAGAATACTTGTAGATTTATTTGCTATTGCTTCTTTGTCGTTAAGTGCTGACTGTGTGGCTGTGCTAATAGGCTTCAATACATCTGATGTATTATTTACATTACCTAGTCCAACTTTTGAAGCACTTATTCCACTTGAAATTTTTATGTCCGTAACGGCTCCGTCAGCCAATTTTGCTGTTGTAATAGTTCCATCAGCAACACCTGCAGATGCGTTTTGTAAATCTACATAGGCCTTAACTGCTTTTTGTGAAGGGAATAAAGTATCACTAGGACTTGTACCGCCTAAATTTACTGCTGTAGATTTATTTGAAATTAATTCTCTTAAAGCAATTGCATTATTTATTGGAGTTTGATCAAATGTCTTAGATGCTAATTGTGCAGGGGTAACATAAATACTATTACTATCAGTTAAATTCACTTTTGTATTTGTCAATACAGTACCCATTTGTTTATAGGGCGCTAGCATGGCTGAAGTATCAGTTGATGCAATTTTAGTTGCTACAACGGAAGTTAAATTTTGTATCGTTTGCGTCTTAGCATATGGAGCTAATAATTTTGTGGTGTCAGTTATATTTAATTTGGTATCAAATCCTGCTACAGACCCAGCATACAATGCATAAGGCACAGAACCTAAAGGAGAAGTTCCAAGATCAATTAAATCCTTAGTATAATCCCAGCTCGAAACTGGTGCTATTGGATTAATTGCAATTTTTAGATTTAAGAAATAAGGACCTCTGGCCCAGTCCACTTTATCCAAACTAGCAACGGTTCCACTAGTTCTTTTCCCATAACCTATATTGATGCCAAAAACACCCGTCGCATCTGTACTAGTTTGATGCGTTTCTGTTAATACTACAGTACCATTAGTTGTGTATTGAATAATACTTGACACTACATAAATCTGTCTATCCTTTGCAGGGTTAGCATAACTATCTCTTGCTACTGCCTGAAAAAAGATTCCTGGGCTTGTTGCTTGTGCAAATGATTGAGTTGATATTGCAGTTAAAATAAATGCAATTATAGTTAGCGGGATATTCACCTTAAAACATTTTCTCATATAAAATTCTTAATTGGCTTTAATAAATTTGATTGCGTCTACAAAACTTGCGGACTCTATTTTCAACACATAGCTTCCTGCAGTTATATTGCCTAGGTCAATAGTTAACCCTTGGAATAAATTGTACCCAGTTTCTTTGCGCGTATTAATCATTACGCCTTCGGTAGTCCAAACACTTAAATTAAATGTTTCGGTTAGCGGTGGAGTGTTAATAAATTTCACTTTAGTAACATTGCTTACTGGATTGGGATACATTTTTATTCCTAATGTATTAAACTCCATTTTCACTTCACAGTTAATAGCGAACTGTCCGTCATTTCGTTCTCCTTTTAAAACGGCGATGCCAGACTGTACATCGATACAATTTGCCGCACTTTTAAAATTGATGGCCGCTATATTACTTGACGTGCCTGCAAAACTTCCAATACTACTCATCATAAATGCTTGCGCTGTAGATTGCTTGCCGGCAAGTAACATGAGAAGAAGTAAAGAAGTTGATAGGTATAATTTGTTTGCTTTCATTATTAATTATTACTATTTAAAATAGTTATTTCTTATTACTGTAAAATAATTTGGTAGTAACAGCGCCAGTAGCGTAGGTTAGTACCATATTCTTTGCTCCCATTGACTCAATGTCATATACATATTCTAATCTACTACCGTTGCTAGTAATTGCTTGCACATGAATTTGTAATTGGTTATTAATTTGCTCTACGGTATAAGTTCCGTTGATACCATCAGAGTCTACTGTAGTTAAGTTCTTCAAGAAATTAATAAAATACGTAGACTGCCCAACATATGTTTTTGTTTTCACCGAAGTGCCTGTGAAAGTTTGTGCGTAGTCCAAGTACCAGGTCTTGTCTGATAACATGTTGTAAGAAAGACTAGTCCTTGCGCTCGCAGTGTCTTTTTTACAAGCAGTAAAGGTGATGGCAGTAAATGCAATTAGTAGGAATGTATATAGTAAATTCTTTTTCATTAATATTTTTTTTTAAAATAAATCATTTGCTTTAATCTTCACACCAAGTTCCACACTATTTAGGTTGGTACGAATGGGGGATTTAGTAATGGAGCTAATGCCTTGCTTGTAATGCAAAAACAAAGTGTAATAGGTATTATTGTCAAACTCTAAACCTATGTCTGCTTTTAGCATAAAACGTTGGTAGTTGTTGTTCACTAAATTATCGGCACTCTGTCCTGACAACCGAGTATCCAAACTTGGACCTGCTATGATATAAAATTTATATTTAGTGGTATCTGCAATAGGAAGGATTTTTTTATAATGCGCTGCCATACTTAAAGTGAAAAATTGATCGTTCGCCTTAAAATGGGAGAAAGAACCAATAAAAGGAGCCAATGTACCCGCATCTTTGTAGTTCGTTCCAGCAGCAATTTTATTCAAGCTAAAAGCAAAAGAATAAGCATGCTTTTTTTTGTATTTGCCGTCTACCGTAAAACCACCATAATAACCAGGCTTGAATACGTTTTTGTTATAATCTGAAAGGTCATAGTTAAAAGAGGAGTTATACCCCGCAGCTTTGATATTTTGCTTAGAAAAATTGATCCCTCCAGTTAAATACACGTCATTGTCTGTAAAATCCACAAATACTTTATTCCAGGTTTTAGAAAAGCTCTTTTTGAACTGACCAACCCCTTCAGCAACTTGCTTCTTAAAATTATAGGTAATTTGTTGCTTTGGCTGTACACTAACATTTTGGGCTTGAACTGTTTGTACTGAATATATTAAAATAAAATAAAATAAGAACAATTTTCTGTTTGACATATATAAAATAATTTCTATAAAATCGCAAGAAAGGGTCCTGTCATGATGACAACAGATTTTAATAATCCTTTATTGCGGGCGCGCAAATTAGATACTTAATATATGTTGCAGAAAATCTATGCTTCAAACTTTGTACAGATTTAGCAAAAGACGACAAATAATCGAGTTTAGTCTATGTTTGATAGGTATTCAGAAGGGGTAATGCCCATTTTTTGTTTAAAAGCATTAAAGAAGGTGGTTCTTGAAATGAACCCTGCTTGCTTAGAAAGAGCGTCTAATGTCAAAATTTCATTTGAGCCCTCTCTTATTAGTTCAATTACAAAATCAATTTTATGATCATTTTTCCACGTATTAAAATTAATTTGCAAGTATTCATTGAAAAAATAACTCAAATGGTGTACTGGAATGTCGGTTTCCGAGGACATAACAGTTAAGTTAAATTCAGGCTTTAGATAGGGCCTGGACAAACAATATTTGTCAATCTTGTATTTCAGAAGTAATAACTTTTCATCTGAAATCTCAAAACTCTTGTATTGCTTCTTGACTTCTTCAATACTTATATTAGATTTTGTATTTTTTTCTAATTTTTGGTTAATCGCATAGTCTAATTGAGGGAGCCCATATAAAATATTCGGAAAGAAAAACAAAGAAGAATTTAAACAAATTAAACCTAGTAAAACCGCCACTAATAAGAAAAATCCATTGATAGAAGCAATAGAATAGCTCCTGGATTCTAGAGATAATATAGAAAATAAAAGAAAACTAAAATAAATTAAAAATAAAGTGACAATTAATACTTTTAACCAAGTATAAATTAAAGTTGTTTGCTTTTCAGAAAACTTATTAATTGATTGATGCTTGTACAGCATGATTGCTGTAATTATACAATACATAAAGCCAAAGAAGGGTCGTATAATAAAATTAAATGTGCCAGATAAAAACAAGGTTCTTATATTAATAATTTCAGAAGTATTTGAAATTACTTTTTCAGCAAATACTAATTTTGAATTCCAATCCCAAAAAAGATATGGGCTTACGTTTATAAAAAAAAGTATGGCTGGAATCAAATGAAGAAAATCAAATTTACGCAACTTGTAATCGTCTGTTAAAATACCTCTAACATAAAAAAATAAAGCAGGACCCGTCAACATATAGAGTGGAGTAAAGTGAACTATCATAATTGCTACAAAATATTTATTTGTAGAATAAATCGTAGCATAATGTGTAAGAGAGTAAATATTATTGATTAATACCAATGCAATTAAATAAATATTTGCTTTATTAGATTGCCTAATATTTATAGCTAAAATTGCAGTAATGAAAAAACCTAAAATAGTAATATAAAGAAGCATTTAATAAAATTGGGGGAGGTTAATTTTGGTGCAATTTATCGAAAAAAGCCGAGTTTAGGATAATAAGAATCTTTACCCTAATTATCCATTCAATGTTATTACCATTCCTCCATTAAAATTATGAGGTTCATGTACTTAGCAATATATTTGCGAACAAATTTAACATTATGAATTTTCGTAAATTATTGACAAATTATTCAGTAAATCTCCTTGTTACAATAGCCGTTTTCCCTTTAGGCATAAAAGCTCAAAACAATTCTAATACAGTTTATAAAGATTCTACTAATCAGTTAGAACAGGTAATTGTAACTGCTCAAAAAAGAGCAGAGTACTTACAAAAAATACCTTTAGCAGTCTCTAGTTTAGATGCAAAACAGATAAAAGCATTACAAATTTGGAACATTCGGGATCTATCGTCTATTATTCCAAATACCTATAGCGCCGACCCAGGAGATGCTAGAAATGTAACTTCAGTAAGAGGGATTGCAACTACTTCCTACGATCCTACCGTTGCGGTCTATATTGACGGGGTTAACCAATTTAATTTAGACACCTATATTCCCACACTATATGACATTGCTCGTATAGAAGTATTACGTGGACCACAAGGCACCCTATATGGTAGAAATTCAATGGGTGGTGTTATTAATATTATTACTAAAGAACCCACTAATCAGACAAGTGGTTTTGGTGAAATTAGCTTAGGTGATTTTAATCAACAAAGAATCAATGCTGGTTTTAAAACCCCCATATTAAACGATAATATATTTTTTGGAATGAGTGCGCTTTATGATGCAAGAGATGGATATTATAAGAATGATTTTAATAATCAATCTTATGACAAACAAAACGGGTTTTCAAGTAACATCTATTTAAACTGGATAATTAGTAAAAAATGGTCTGCGAAGGTGAATGTTAAAAATAGAAACCAGCAAAACAATGGAGCGTTCCCTTTAGTTGCTGACATAACAGAGGCAATAAATAATCCCTACAGATTAAACCAAAATGCAGTTACCAAAATGATAGACAATACTTTAAATAGCTCACTGTCTTTGAATTATATTGGAACTAATTTTAATTTTAATTCACAAACCGCCTATCAAAATAATTACCGATACTATACCAATCCTATAGATGGCGACTTCTCTCCTTATGATATTATTTCAGTAAAAAATAATTTCGGCAAAGACTGGAATAATATTAAAGTACTTACTCAAGAGTTTAAATTTACATCTTCTAATACATCTAATTCTAAATTGAAATGGACTACAGGTGCTTATTTATTCTATCAAGATGCTCCCGTTAAACAAGCAACACAGTTTGGCGAGTTCGCAAGTATGATGGTTGGCGACTCTTTATTTGAATTAACAAATATTACAAAAACTATAAAAAAAGGAATTGCATTTTACGGACAATTAAGCTATGCATTACAAAATAATTTAACCATCAATTTAGGTTTAAGAAACGACTATGAACAAATTACACAATCAGTTCTAGGTTTATACCAACATGCTCCTGACAATACTGAATATACAACTACACCGGACGCAAGTGCGAAAATCAACTTCAGCGCATTGTCTCCAAAATTATCACTCGACTATCAAGTCAATAAAAACAGTTACGCTTACGCTTTATTTAGTCGTGGATTTAGAACAGGAGGGCTATCCCCATTAGGCTCAGACCCCTCTCAGCCTCCATTAATTGGTTACCAACCAGAATATAGTAATAACTTTGAATTAGGTCTTAAAAACGACTTATTTAATCGTACATTAAGTTTCAATATTGCATTGTTCTATACAAAAATCACAGATGCCCAAGTACCGAGTTTAGTTTTACCAGACGCTATTACTATTACAAAAAACATGGGTAAACTAAATAGTAAAGGTATTGAAGCTGAATTATTAAGTAACCCCATTAAAGGATTAACGTTACAGTATAACTTTGGTTATACTGATGCTAAATTTGAAACACTAAATTTAGCTCAACAAGGAAGCAACGTTGACTTATCCGGTAAAAAACAAATATTTACACCAGACCTTACTTCATTTCTTGCAGCTCAGTATAATCATAAAATTGGGAAAAATAAAATGGAAGCTTTTGTTAGAGCTGAATGGAAATATACTGGTACTACTTATTTTGATTTAGCGAACAATATCTATCAAAGTCCCTATAGTATTTTGAACATGAGTGCTGGTATCACAAATGAAAAATATGGTATCAAGTTATGGAGTAGAAATTTAACTAAGCAGAAATATATCTCCTATGCGTATGATTTTGGCGCGATTCATTTAGGGGATCCTGCACAATTTGGATTTACTGTTTCTCGTCAGTTTTAAGATTCTTCCTATATAAATGAAACTTAATTCAGTAACTTCAAGTAAATCTAAAATTATGAAAAAGCATATTGTCATTGCAATTGACTTAAGTGAATCAACTTCAAGTATTTTAAATGAGGCATTCGACTTTGCAAGTCATTTGAATGCAAAAATTACTTTAGTTTCTATTATTAGTATGTATGTTGATTATTTACATTCAGACATGTCCCTATTACCAACACAATGGGAAGATATTTATAATTCACAAAAGGAATTCGCACTAAATGAACTTAACAAAATTAAAGATGCTCACAAGGAATTAGAAATTGAGATACACGCTGCTATTGGAAATCCAAAGTTTGATGTAATTGATTTCGCTAAAGAAGCTAAAGCAGACTATATTGTCATGGGCACCCATGGTAGAACTGGCTTGTCTCATCTTGTTATAGGAAGTACCGCTGAATATATCATTAGACACGCTACCATACCAGTTTTAATTATTCCACAAAAGACTAAATAGTTTAGCTTTGCCAGCTATTACACTCATTTCAAATTCATAGTATGGCATTCAATAAAAAAATTCTTTTTTTATTACTCTCAGTTTTTACATTCATTTTAAGTAATGCACAAGGAATAGATAGTAGTTCAACTAAGCATAAAAAAAATATTTTCACTTTAGCCTTTTACAAACAACCAGGGAAAGACTCTCTGGTTGATTTTGTTGATGGTATATACCGAGTATTTAAGATTAATAAGCAAAGAAATCAAGATGAAAGATTAACTAAGTCCCAATTTACTTTTGTTCCTGCTGTAGAATATAGCTTAGCAACCAAATTTGCCACATCGTTAAATGCAAACATGGTGCTACCCGGTAAATTAGAGACAGATAATCATTCCACTATTTCTACCGAAGTTAAGTTCACCCAAAACAAACAAGTAATTAGTCAATTAGTTTCAAATATTTGGTTAAAAAATAATGAGTATAATGTAAATACGAATTGGTCTTACTTGAAATATCCACAAAAAGATTTTGGACTTGGATCAAGTAGTGATTTGAAATTATTTGATATGTTGGACTATTCCTATATCAAAATGCATCAGTCCATTGTAAAAAGAATAGCTCCTAATTTATATTTTGGCCCAGGCTTAAACATTGACTATCATTGGAATATTGTTGATACCACTTCCATTAACAAACCATTAATTGGCTTTACAGAATATGGCCTAAGTAAATCTTCAACAACCATTGGACTTCTTTTAAATTTATTATATGACACTAGAAAAAGCATTGTAAACCCCTTAGCCAATAGTTCCTATTTCAATTTAGTATACAGAAACAATCTACCATTCTTAGGAAGTGACAAATCATCACAAACTTTAATGCTAGATATTAGAAAATATCTTCCTTTTCCAAACAGAGACAGTAAAAATATTTTAGCATTTTGGAGTTATAATATGTTGAATATTAAAGGGAATCTCCCTTATTTGGATTTACCTGCTACCGCTTCGGATGCTTATAGTAATACAGGACGCGGTTATATTCAAGGAAGATTCAGGGGAGACAAATTATTATTCGCTGAAACTGAGTATCGATTTGGTATCACCGAAAATGGATTCATTGGAGGTGTTGTTTTTGCCAACGTGCAAAGTTTATCTGAACGTCAAGGGAAAAGCATCAAAGGACTCATGTCAGGTTATGGAGCTGGAATAAGAGTAAAACTAAATAAGCACTCTAATACTAATATTGCAATAGATTATGGCTTTGGACAAGGTGGAAGCAAAGGAATTTTCATGAATTTAGGAGAAGTATTTTAAGCCTTCCCGCTTATTCACAAGGATCATTATAATTGATTATCAATTATTTAATTATCTAATGTGTATTAATTACACTTTAGACGGGTTACTTATTTAACCTTCAGGTATTAACTGGTATGAAAGCATCATTATACAAGCGTTTTATGTTATGGTTTAAAAATTCCTTATTAAAAAATTTAGGAACTGAGATACCTGTAAGATTGTGGAACAAAGGCCCTTTGTAGTCGTTTCACCCATTCTCCCAATTAATTGGATGATTTTGGTCATTCTATAGCACTTAGAAAAATGAGTTTATTAATAGAGGCTAAAATAAGACAAGAATAGATTCTATGTAATTACTATTATTCGTAAATTACTATTGGATTTAATTTTACATCTTATCTACTATTTATGGGAGCCATTTCCTTAATTGCATTACTTATTGCAGCAATTGCCTTTTCAGCCGGAGGTATTATAGTAGGTAAAATATTGGTAAAGGGTAGTCATAACCCACAAAAGGGACAAGCTTACGAATGTGGCATCCCTACAACAACATCTCCTTGGCATCAATTCAATGTTGGCTACTATCTATATGCATTACTATTTCTGATATTTGATGTAGAACTTGTATTTCTTTACCCATGGGCAGTGGTAGTTAAGAAAGTGGGTATGATAGCACTTTTTGAAATTCTTATTTTTATATTTATTTTATTCATGGGCTTTTTGTATGCTCATAAAAAGGGAGCCTTAAAATGGAATTAAAAGAAAACATAACAGGGAATGAAAAATTTCCAGGCATCATTCATGAAACACCAGGGGGTGGAATTGTAGTAAGTACCTTTGACAGTGTTATCAATTGGGCTAGAAGTAATTCATTATGGCCATTGTCTTTCGCAACTAGTTGTTGTGGGATTGAAATGATGTCAACTGCTTCTGCAAAGTACGACTTCTCTCGATTTGGATTTGAAGTTGCAAGGGCTTCTCCAAGACAAGCTGATGTAATCATTATTGCAGGAACTATTGTAAATAAAATGGCTCCTGTTTTAAAGAGGCTTTACGATCAAATGGCTGACCCTAAATATGTGATTGCCATGGGGGCTTGTGCTATTAGTGGAGGTCCCTTTTTTTATAATACTTATTCCGTTGTAAAAGGTGCAGACCATATTATTCCAGTAGACGTATATATACCAGGTTGCCCTCCTCGTCCAGAAGCTTTGTTGCATGCCATGATTTCTTTACAAGAAAAAATAAAAATGGGTATGACAAGAGAACAAATAAGAACTGAATTTAAGACACCCTAATATTATAGCTGAATCTAAAAAAGCAAAATGACGAACGAAAAAATTAAAGAATACATTAGCACATATGCACCTAACGTCATTTATGACGAAACTGGAGAATGGCTTAATTTAATTTTAGAAGCAACAGAATGGCAAAAGCTAGCGTCGGTCATTAAAGAACCTCCTATTCAAATGGATTTTTTGTTTTGTTTGACTTGTGTTGACTGGAAAACCCATTTAACAATGGTGTATCATCTTTCTTCCACAAAACATAGGCAGAATATTGTTATAAAGGTTAATCTAGCAATTGATCAGCCAATAATAAATACTGTTTCTGCAATTTGGAGAACAGCAGAATTTCATGAAAGAGAAGTATTTGAAATGTTTGGCGTTGATTTTATAAATCATCCTGATTTAAGGAAACTGATTCTTGAAGATGATTTTAAAGGTTACCCTTTAAGAAAAGATTTTGAAGATCCTATTAACATGATAAAATTATAATAGGGACATGTACAATCAAACTGAAATAATAAAAGATACAACAGCACTTGGCCCAGAAGGTGAACTAGTTATAAATATGGGGCCGCAACACCCTGCAACCCATGGTGTTTTACATTTAGTGGTTACGCTGAACGGAGAGACCATTAAAAAAATTGAACCACATTTGGGTTACATACATAGGTCTATTGAAAAAATGTGTGAAAGCCTCACCTATCGTCAATTTATTTACGTTACCAGTAGAATGGATTATTTGTCATCCCATATAAATAATACTGCTTGTGCATTACTAATTGAAAAAGGAATGCAAATTGAAGTGCCAGAAAGAGCACAATATGTAAGAGTTATTCTAAATGAATTAACAAGAATCGCATCCCATGAATTATGGATAGGTGCTATGGCAATGGATTTAGGAGCATTCACCCCTTTCTTTTATGCATTCAGAGAACGTGAAATGATAACAGATATTATGGAAGACACTTGTGGTGCAAGATTAACTATGAATTATATAGTACCAGGTGGATTGATGTACGATATACATCCTGAGTTTCAAAATAAAGTAAAAGCATTCATAAAGCAGTTTAAAGAAAAGGTTGTCGAATATGAAGATTTAGTTACTAATAATGTCATCTTTCAAAGCAGAACTGTGGGAGTGGGTATTTTAAGTGCACAAGATGCCATTTCATTTGGATGCACTGGGCCTGTAGCTAGGGCAAGTGGAGTTCGATGTGATATAAGAAAGATAGCCCCTTATGACGTATATGATAAAGTTGAATTTGACGAAGTGATAGAGACAGCAGGTGATTCATTTGCAAGATACATGGTAAGGATAAAAGAAATGAATCAATCTATTCGTATTATTGAACAATTAATTGATAGTATCCCAGAAGGTGAATTTGTAGGTAAAACAAAAAATGTTTTAAAATTACCGAAGGGTGAATTTTATCAAAGAGTAGAAACTGCAAGAGGTGAATTTGGAGTATATATAGTAAGTGAAGGTGGGACCACTCCTCATCGTATTAAATTTAGATCACCAGGATTTTCTAATTTATCTGCATTAAGCCATATGGCAGAAGGTAGTAAAATTGGAGACTTAATGGCAACAATGGGAACCTTAGATTTAGTCATACCAGATATTGATAGATAAAATATTAAAACATGTTTAGTTTAGAAGGCCTCACTACCGCTACTCAGGATTGGTTACTCATCAAATTCAATCCAACCATAGCCTTGGCTATGGAATGTGTGATTGTAATACTATTATCCATTACACTATTTGCATTATTAGGCTTGGTATTGGTATTAATGGAAAGAAAAGTAGCAGCGCGTATACAAATTCGATTAGGACCTAATCGGGTTGGTCCAGGAGGTATATTTCAGACTGCAGCTGATACTTTAAAATTAATAATGAAAGAAGGTTTAACACCTGACCACGCAGATAAATTTTTATTTAATCTTGCTCCATTTGTTGTTATGATGGTAGCTATGTTATTATTAGCACCCATTGCCTTTGCTAAAAATTTCCAAATTTGGGATATTAATATTGGAGTGCTTTATATTTCAGCTATTTCTTCCCTGTCTGTGATTGGTATATTAATGGCAGGTTGGGCTAGTAATAATAAATATTCACTATTAGGCGCAATGAGAAGTGGTGCACAAATAGTAAGCTATGAATTATCAGCAGGTTTTGCTGTATTAACGATAGTAGTGCTGACTGGTAGTTTACAAATTTCCGAAATAGTTGCAGCACAAGAGAATGGATGGTGGTTATTTAAAGGTCATATTCCAGTGATAATTGCATTTGTATTATATATTATTGCAGTAACTGCAGAAACTAATCGCGCCCCTTTTGACTTAGCAGAAGCTGAATCAGAATTAACTGCTGGATTCCATACAGAATATTCAGGAATGAAATTTGCACTATTCTTTCTTGCAGAGTATATTAATATTTTTATTGTATGTGCCATTGGCGCTACCCTTTTCTTAGGAGGATGGATGCCTTTCCATATTGGTCATTGGGAAGGATTTAATCATATTATGGATTATATCCCTTCTTCCATTTGGTTTATGGGAAAAACGTTTTTCTTAATTTTTATAATTATGTGGTTTAGATGGACTTTTCCAAGATTGCGTGTTGACCAATTATTAAACTTAGAATGGAAGTATTTATTACCTATAAGTTTGTTTAACCTTTTATTAGTAACTATTGTAGCCATAATGGGTTGGCATTTTTAAAACCAAATGAATTAGTAGCATGTTTTTGAAAGACTATATATCAGATGTTTACAATGGAGTCAGTTCTCTTTTAAAAGGGATGCGAAAAACTGGCTACTATTTTACTCATCCTAAAGAAATTATCACAGAACAATACCCCGACAATCGTGCTACCTTAAAATTAGCGGAACGATTTAAAGGAGAAGTCATCATGCCACATGATGACAATAACGAACATGCTTGTACTGGATGCACCGCCTGTGAGTTAGCTTGTCCTAATGGCACTATAAAAGTGGTAACAAAGTCGGAAGTCAATGCTGAAGGCAAAAAGAAAAAAGCGGTTGACGCACTAGTATATCGATTAGAACTATGTACCATGTGTAATTTATGTGTTGTTGCCTGTCCTAGCGATGCAATTAAAATGGCACCTAATTTCGAACATAGTGTATTTGATAGAAACAAATTGACTAAGATATTAAATAAACCAGGATCTAAAATAAAGGAGGGTATTGAATAATGAATATATCAGCAATCATATTTTATGCAATTTCTGCACTTATATTAGGCGCAGGGATATTAGCCGTTACTTCCGTTAAAATATTCCGTGCAGCTATTTGGTTGTTATTTTCTTTAGTGGGTATAGCCGCATTGTACTTTTGGATGCAGGTAGAATTTATTGCTGCAATTCAAATTGTAGTATACGTAGGTGGTATAGTAGTACTCATTATTTTTTCCATTTTTTTAACACAGCACTCAGGGAAAGGAATGCCTAATCCTACTAAAAGCAAAATGATTTTTTCTGCTTTAGCCGCCCTATTTGGAACAGCATTGACTTATAATTTAATTTGTAATTATGCTGGTTTTACAATGAACACAGCCAAACCTTTTAATACTAGCATGAATGAAATAGGAACTCAAATGTTAAGCATCACAAATTATGGATATATTTTACCATTCGAAGTAGTCAGCATGCTATTGCTAGCAGCAATGGTTGGATGTATTGTTATTGCCATGAGGCCGACGCCAAGCACTATAGTCACTAAACTGCCTAATGAATCAATTATCTTAACTAATAAGGATTAAATAATTAAAAGAGGAGCAATATGCATGAGATAACTTTAACCCAGATCCTTTTTGTTAGCACTGCCTTATTTTTTATAGGTATGTATGGCTTATTCACAAGAAGAAATTTAATTACAATGCTCATGTCTATTGAGTTAATGCTTAACAGCGTTAATATTAATTTTGTAGCATTTAATAAATATTTGTTTCCAGAAAAGCTAGATGGACTATTTTTTACCTTGTTCATTATAACCATTGCTGCTGCAGAAGCAGCTGTTGCTATAGCCATTATCATTAATTTATATCGTAGTCATAACTCCATTGACGTAGACGATGCTGCTGAAATGAAATACTAATTATTATGTCAAATTATTTATACCTACTTTGGATTCCATTATTACCTCTAGTAAGTTTTGTAGTGCTAGGATTATTTGGACGCAAATATTTATCAAGAATTTCGGGAATAGTGGGAACTGCAAGTTTATTAGCTTCTACGGTGCTTTCATTTATTGCAGCTAACCAATATTTTTTTATAGACGGGAAAGTAAATGGAGTGTATCAAAAAATTATTGCATTTAAATATACCTGGCTTGAGTTTAGCCCAAATATGTCTATTGACCTTGGATTTCTAATAGACCCTATTTCTGTGATGATGTTAGTAGTAGTTTCCTCTGTTTCTTTAATGGTGCATGTATTTAGTTTAGGTTATATGAAAGGGGAAGAACGGTTTGCCACTTATTATGCATTTCTTTCCTTATTTACTTTCTCCATGCTTGGCTTAGTATTATCTGCTAATATCTTTCAAGTATATATGTTTTGGGAATTAGTAGGCGTGTCTAGTTTTCTATTAATTAGTTATTATTTCAATAGACCAAGTGCAGTAGCTGCTGCAAAAAAAGCATTTATCGTAACCCGCTTCGCTGACCTAGGTTTTTTAATTGGTATTTTAATTTTAGGATACTATGGAGGAACATTAGATATTGGATTATTAATTGAACGTTTAACAACTATCCAATCCACACAATTTATTAGTATCACAAGCGCAAGTTTTTTAGGTGCTAGTATGCTTACTTGGGGCTTGACATCAGTATTTATTGGAGGAGCGGGTAAATCTGCCATGTTCCCATTACATATATGGTTACCTGATGCAATGGAAGGACCTACCCCAGTTTCTGCTTTAATTCATGCGGCAACAATGGTAGTCGCAGGTGTCTATTTAGTTGCAAGACTATTCCCTATCTTTTCTATGGACGAAACTGCATTAACCATTGTGACTTATATAGGTGCATTTTCTGCAGTATTTGCAGCTATAATTGCTTGTACACAAACAGATATTAAACGTGTATTAGCCTACTCCACAATGTCTCAGATTGGTTATATGATGTTTGCTTTGGGTATCTCTAAAAATGGGGGTGAAAATGGCTTGGGTTATATGGCTTCCATGTTTCACTTGTTTACACATGCATTTTTTAAGAGTTTATTGTTTTTAGGGGCAGGTTCCGTAATTCATATGGTACATAGTAATGACATGAAGGATATGGGCGGCCTAAGAAAAGGGATGCCAATTACACATATTGCTTTTTTAATTGCTTGTTTAGCCATTGCAGGTATTCCTCCTTTTGCGGGATTCTTTAGTAAAGAAGAAATACTAATGGCCGCCTTTCATGCTAATAAAATAATATATGGTATTGCCTTATTTACTGCAGCATTAACTGCATTTTATATGTTCCGTTTATATTTTTCTATCTTCTGGAATAAAGAAGCATCTATACATTCAAATCACCAAGCACACGCTAACAAAATAGAACATGAAGACCACAGTGATAGCGAAGGGCCTTGGACAATGAAATTACCCTTACTTATTTTAGCTGCTTGTGCAGTAGGTGTAGGATTTGTGCCATTTTCTAATTTTGTAACATCCAACGGCGCTCCTTTAGAAACGCATACCAATTTACTATTTTCCATTGCACCAGTTGCACTTACCATTATAGCTATTTCGATTGCAGCTAGCTTATACAAAAAGCAAAATACCAAATCAGATAAAATAGTAACTGCTGTTGGTGGACTCTATACTGCTGCATATAAAAAGTTTTATATTGACGAAGTATATTTATTTGTCACTAAAAAAATAATCTTCCCATTCGTAGGACAACCAATAGCTTGGGCAGATAAGCATCTTATAGATGGCTTTATGCTATTGTTAGCTAAAATAACATCCTATATTTCGGCATCTATTAAAGGACTTCAATCAGGAAAAGTACAAAATTACGCGCTCTATTTCTTTGGTGGCGTATTGGCCTTGTCTATATTGTTTATTTATATCTGGAAATAAAATATTATTATGAATTTATCATTATTGATCTTAGTTCCATTAGTTACCGCTTTGGCAATTTTATTTGCAAAAGGATTAAAACAAATTAGAGTTATTGGACTAATAGGGGCTGTTGCTCAATTAAGTTTAGCAACTTGGATATTAAAATTATATATGGTAGAAAGAGCAGCCGGAAATAGTGCTACTCATTTATTTGAATCAAATTATAGCTGGTTTACAACTTTACATATAAATTATCATATTGGTATAGACGGCATTTCCTTAGCCATGATTTTATTAACGTCGGTTATTGTAGTGGCTGGCATTTTAGTTTCTTGGACGATGGATAAGCTTAGCAAAGAGTACTTCTTTCTTTTAGTATTATTAAGTATGGGCGCTTATGGATTCTTTATCTCACTAGATCTTTTTACATTGTTTTTCTTCTTGGAAGTTGCAGTTATACCAAAATTCTTATTAATAGGCATTTGGGGTACTGGTAATAAAACAAATAGTGCGATGAAGTTAGCCTTAATGTTAATGGCAGGTTCTGCATTAGTCTTTGTTGGATTAATGGGCATCTATTATAATACAAACACATTTGATATTGTTGAAATCACCCAAATGGGGATTTCGGTAGGAGTTCAAAAATTCTTCTTTCCATTTGCATTTTTGGGATTTGGTATTTTTGCGGCACTATTCCCATTCCATACCTGGGTGCCAGATGGTCACGCATCAGCACCAACAGCAGCTTCCATGTTCCTTGCAGGCATTTCTATGAAATTAGGAGGTTACGGTTGTTTACGTATTGCTGCACTTATGCCAGAAGCCGCTAATAGTTATTCTTGGATAATAATTACACTGGCTACCATTGCAATTATCTATGGTGCATTTGCGACTATGATGCAAACGGATTTGAAATATATTAACGCTTACTCTTCCATTAGTCATTGCGGATTTGTAATATTAGGAATTGGGATGATGAATAAAACTTCGGTAAATGGGGCAGTTATTCAAATGGTGTCTCATGGATTAATGACAGCATTATTTTTTGCTGCTATTGGTATGATTTATAGTAGAACACACACAAGACTAGTCTCACAACTTGGTGGCTTATTAAAAGTAATGCCATTTATATCCACTGTATTTGTCATAGCAGGTTTATGTTCATTAGGATTGCCTGGATTTAGTGGATTTGTAGCCGAGATGACCGTATTTATGGGATCTTGGCAAAATCCATCTGGAGATTACCGATTTGCCACCATTTTATCTGGCGCATCAATTGTTGTTACTGCTGTATATATATTACGAGCTACTGGTAAAACAATTATGGGTCCTATTAGTGACGAGCATGCATTATTAGCTGACGCTACTTGGAATGAAAAATTAGCAGCTGGATTATTGATTATCGGAATTTTAATAATAGGATTAGCTCCCTTTTTAATTAATCAGTTAATTATGCCAAGTACTAATATCTTAATGTCCCCAATTACTAAAGCAATTACCCTTAAATAATTCAAAAGATGTTTAATAATATATTTTTATTAATGAGGCAAGAATTAGCACTTAGTGTGCTCGTCTTTCTTTTACTCTTTATTAAAATAGGAAAAGAAAGAAGCAATACAAGCATTTTGAACTTTGTTAATATTGCATTGTTTGTCAACCTAATAATTGGAATTTGTTTTGTAGGTAAAGGAGAATTGTTTAGTGGGATGTTTGCTACTAATGCTTTAATTATTTTAGAGAAAAATATTTTAAACTTAGCCGTTTTAATTATTTCTATGCAATCATTTGCTTGGTTAAAAAATCACGATCAAGTTATTGAGTTTTACTTATTAATATTTACTTCTTTATTAGGCATGTTCTTTCTTATTTCAAGTGGAAATTTATTAATTTTCTACTTAGGGCTAGAAATGTCAACAATCCCATTAGCTGCAGCAGCTAATTTCGACTTATCAAAACGTAAATCCTCTGAAGCTGCAATGAAATTAATATTATCTTCTGCCTTCTCTTCCGGTATACTACTTATGGGTATTTCTTTTTTATATGGGACTAGTGGCACTTTAACATTTTCTATTCTAACGGCACATATTAGTAATAACCCTTTACAACTATTTGCATTCATATTATTAGTATCTGGATTTGCCTTTAAAATAGCTGCAGTGCCATTTCACTTATGGACTGCCGATGTTTATGAAGGGGCTCCTATAGCTGTTACGTCATTCCTATCTGTTGTTTCCAAAGCTGCTGTATTATTTACGTTTGTATCTGTTTTATATAAAGTGTTTCAGCCAATTGCATCTACTTGGTATCTTATTTTAATACTACTTGCGGTAGTGACAATATTAATTGGAAATTTATTTGCAATAAGACAAGATAATTTTAAAAGGTTCTTAGCATTCTCGTCCATTGCACAAGTAGGTTTTATCTTAATTGGCATTTCAGGTAGCTCTGTTGCTGGCTCAGCTTCTTTAATTTATTTTATATTGATTTATGTATTTTCTAATTTAGCGGCGTTTGGCGTGGTAAGCTTGGTGAGTGCATTAACTGGAAAAGAAAACATATCCGACTACAAGGGATTTTATAAAACTAACCCATTACTTTCTTGGGTATTAACAATTGCATTATTCTCTTTAGCAGGTGTTCCACCAACTGCCGGATTTTTTGGCAAACTATTTTTAATGATGGCTGGAGCTGCTAAAGGAAATTATGGATTAATCACTTTCGCGGCTTTGAATATGGTAATATCCTTTTACTATTACCTGAGAGTCGTAAAAGCTATTTTCATGGAAGAAAATGAAGCACCTATAGAAAAATTAGGCATACCATTGGTTTCAAAAATGGCAATGTATATATGTGTTGCTGGGATTTTAATAACAGGTTTAGCAAGTATGATTTACGATTATATTTATTCATTAAGCTTTGGCTTATAATTCATTATTGTATGGCTATTAATAAGAATCACGAATTTGAAGATCTAGATGCTATAAAATGTGCTATAGTAGAAAAGAATGTCTCTGCAGAACGTATGGTATTTTTAAAAAATTTATTAAGCTATAATAAATATGAAGTTGTGATAGTTGAAAGCCCAGCTCCGAAAGTGGAAACACCCGAAGAAGCAATACTTCCTACCACTTATACAATAGGTGTAACGGACCTAACTTTTAACGCAATTAACGCTATTTTTGGTCGTTTACTTCATACTCAAGACGGCCATATAGTTACATTATTCTATTGGCAACAAAAGGAAATAGTATCTGACGATACTGTTCCTTATTTTGACCATCAATAAGCTTAAAGTATACCCCCACTTAAATCCTTTCTAGTACTGACTTTAATCATATTTTGATTTTTGCAATTAAGGTAATTTGTTTTATCAATTAACAAACCTTAATCGCATGAAAAGCTCCCTTTCTAAAAAGAAAAACATTACAGTCATGGACGGTAATGAAGCAGCCGTTCATATTGCCTATAAAACTAGTGAAGTATGTGCTATATTTCCTATTACTCCTTCTTCAACAATGGGTGAGTTTGCAGAAGAATGGAGTAGTGATGAAAAACAAAATATATTTGGCGAAGTTCCGAAAATTATAGAGATGCAAAGTGAAGCAGGAGCCGCAGGTGCAATACATGGCGCATTGCAAGGAGGTGCATTAGCTTCCACTTTTACCTGTTCTCAAGGTTTACTATTAATGATCCCAAATATGTATAAAATAGCAGGAGAATTAACTCCAACTGTTTTTCATATAGCAGCAAGAGCATTAGCAACACATGCATTATCAATATTTGGCGACCATAGTGATGTAATGGCAGTTCGTTCTACAGGATTCGCAATGCTATTTGGCAATAGTCCACAAGAAGCTCATGATATGGCCATGATTGCCACTGCCGCTACACTTAAATCAAGTATCCCCTTCTTAAATATTTTTGACGGTTTTAGAACTTCCCATGAAATTAACGAAGTGGAACTTCTAACAGATAATGAAATTAAGGCAATGATAGACGAAGATCAAGTTGCTAGACATCGTCAAAGGTCTTTAAATCCAGAAAACCCATTCATAAGAGGTACTGCACAAAATCCAGATGTGTTTTTTCAAAGTAGAGAAGCAGCAAACTCATATCATTGGAAAGTGCCAGCTATCGTAGCATCTACAATGAGAGATTTTGAAAAGCTTACAGGACGTGCCTATAAATTGTTTGAATATTATGGACATGAAAATGCCGAACGAATTATTATTATTATGGGATCTGGGTCTACCGCTGTAAAAGAAACAGTAGACTATTTGAATAAAAAAGGAGAAAGAACGGGATTTGTATGTGTACACTTATACCGTCCATTTTCTGTTACTCATTTTGTCAAAGCCATCCCAAGCACCATAAAAAATATTGCGGTATTAGATAGATGTAAAGAAACAGGTGCCATTGGAGAACCTTTATTTATGGATGTAATAAATGCATTGCATGCAGAATGGGAAGGGGTTATGCCAAAAGTGATTGGCGGCAGATACGGATTGGCTTCTAAAGAATTTAATCCAGCAATGATCAAA
>CALPWK020000023.1 GCA_943327245.2 Comamonas sp. lk
GATGGTTTCGTAAATGCTTGACGCTCACGTAACTTCAATAAAGTCTTACTTTTTTCAAACTTTTTCTTGTATTTCTTAAGAGCCTTGTCAATGTTTTCGCAGTCTTTTGAATCAATAATTAACATAATATATACCTCCTCAGGCGTTTTTTTTTGGAAAGCAAAGATAGGATTCCTATTGAAATAACCAAATTTACTAGAAATCTTTATGCTGAATATCTTTTCCCCTTAGGGCGCCAGATATCGCTTGGTCCATTGCACGCTCTGCAAAAGGGCGTGTAATGTCGTTTAAGGCTTCTGTTTTGGCTTGTATTAAATCCTTGTCTTCCATAGTAATAGCAAGTTGTAGCGCCTGCATAGCCCCTGCCGCAAGGGTAATTTCTTCCTTGGTCAATATTGCGGCGTTTTTACCCATAAATTTTTCTGTAACGGACAACATTTGCTCCGCTTCTGTGCGTGCTTCTACCAGCGCACGAGTTGCAATATCTTCTTTTGCATGGGTAATACTATCCATTAATCGTTCTTCAACCTCCTCGTCTGACAAACCATTTTGAGGTTTAATGTCAATACTTTGACTTACACCACTTCTTAATTCTTTGGCACTTACTTGTAATATGCCGTCTGCATTAATCAAGAAGCTTACATCCACTTTAGGTAACCCAGCAGGCATGGACGGTATTCCTTTTAAGGTAAACTCTCCTAATTTACGATTGTCTTTAACTAAATCACGTTCTCCTTGATATATAGCAATTTGAATACCTGATTGCCCGTCTTTCTGTGTGGTATATTGTCTGCCTGCTTTTGTTGGTATTTTAGCATTCCGTGGCAATAATACGTCCATAAGGCCGCCCATTGTTTCAATTCCTAAACTTAAAGGCGTGATATCCAATAATAACATGGATTGATTATTTCCTGCTAAAATATCCGCTTGAACAGCAGCACCTAATGCAACAACTTCATCTGGATTAACGCTATCATTTACTTCCTGATCGAAAAATTGTGCTACCGTTTTCTTAACTAAAGGAACTCTTGTACTACCTCCTACCATTAATACCGTATTGATATCAGAAACCTTCAAACCTGCGTCATTCATAGCGTTCGTGCAACAGTCAATTGTTTTTTGAACAATGGGTTGAACTAATGATTCGAAAACTTCTTTAGTTAGGGAAATTTTTTCACCTGCAAAATCGGTTTCAAAAATATCATTATTTGATAAATGTATTTTTGCTTTTTCGGCGGCTAATCTTAACTGTTGTTTTAATTCACGATGTTGATTCAAATCAACCATGGCAAATTGTTTCATCCAATATTCAATAATAGCACGGTCTAAATCGTCTCCTCCTAAATAGGTATCCCCATTCGTGCTCAGTACTTCAAAAATACCATTAGCAATTTTTAAAATAGAAATGTCGAAAGTTCCACCTCCCAAATCGTAAACTGCTATTGTTTTTTCTTCGTTAGGATTTAAACCTAAGCCATATGCTAAGCTCGCCGCTGTTGGTTCATTAATAATTCTTAAAACGTCCAGCCCCGCTAGCTTTCCTGCATCACGAGTTGCTTGTCTTTGTGCGTCGTTAAAATATGCTGGCACTGTGATTACTGCTTTAGTCACTGGCGTTTTTAAAATATGTTCTGCTCGTTTTTTTAATTCTTCTAAAATAAAAGCGCTCAATTCAATAGGGCTATAAAATTTATTTCCCACTTGTACCTTAACTAAACTATCTGCGTTATCGTCTATAATTTTGTACGCGAAAAAATCTTGATGTGATTCAACGTCCTTATAGTTTTTACCCATTAAACGTTTGGCACTAAAAATGGTATGCTGAGGGTCTGATTCTAAAAAAGGTTTAGCAAGTGTCCCTACCGTTGTATTTCCAAAATTGTCAAAATGTATCACACTTGGCACTACGCTAGACCCATCAAATTCTTTTAAAGCAGTAGGTAATTTAGTTTCTGGATGTATGATAGCCACTAAGCTATTAGTAGTCCCTAAGTCAATGCCTACAATCATCTCCGCTTGTTGTAAACTTCCCGTCGCAATATTTATACCAATCTTGGCCATTTAAAAAATTTTACAAATGTACTCCCCTAGCAGCTTTTATAAGTTGCGAATTAAGGAATGATTATGCTTTTACTAAAACTGTTTTTGAAAAAGTATCATGCAGGGGCTGGTCATTCCAAGCCAATCCAAACATAGATACCAGGGTGGTTCGAATGGTTGCACGAATTAAGCATTGCAAGATATTAGGACGTTTACCGCTTATTGACATGACTTTAGTTCCAGTAAACATTTTGCCGGGGGTTCTTAAAAATAGGAACTCAAATAAAAAAGTATATACCCAGGTAAATGCAAAAAAGAAATAACCATAGCGAATGGGTTTAAATGCCCAGTAAAACACATAAAAATTGTACCATTTGTATATAAAAAAACTGAGAATAAAGATCAAAATAGTGTCTATTAGAAAATGTAATATTCTGTTTCCTTCACCAATTGTGGGAGTTGTTGGGTTCATGATGCGAAATTATTGCTTTTTAGTAGTTATTTTTGCCGAAAGTATAGATACTATGACATTGATCCAAGAACTACGCTGGAGAGGTATGATTCAAGACATTATGCCAGGCACGGAAGAATTGTTTGATAAAGAACAAGTATCAGGATATATTGGCTTTGACCCTACTTCCGACAGTTTACATATTGGTAGCTTGGTACCCATTTTATTATTGGTGCATTTACAGAAAGCAGGTCATAAGCCTTTTGCTTTGGTGGGAGGCGCAACTGGAATGGTGGGTGATCCTAGCGGAAAAAGTGAGGAGCGAAATTTATTGAGTGAGGAAACTTTAGCTTTTAACATTGCTGGCGTAAAAAAACAGTTGTCTCATTTTCTAGATTTTGATAGCACGCAACCTAATGCGGCAGAAATGGTAAACAACTACGACTGGTTTAAAGATTTTAGTTTTCTATCTTTTATTAGAGAAGCAGGAAAACATATTACTGTCAACTACATGATGGCTAAAGACAGTGTGAAGAAAAGACTAGAAGGTGATACTGGCATGAGTTTTACAGAATTCACTTATCAATTAATACAAGGTTATGATTTTTACTGGTTATTTAAAAACAAGAACTGTAAAGTACAAATGGGTGGAAGTGATCAGTGGGGGAATATTACCACAGGTACTGAATTGATTCGTCGTAAAATGGGTGGAGAAGCCTATGCTTTTACTTGTCCATTAATTAAGAAATCGGACGGCGGTAAGTTCGGGAAAACAGAGAAAGGGAATATATGGTTAGATCCTACAAAGACATCTCCATACCAGTTTTATCAGTTCTGGTTGAATGCCAGTGACGAAGACGCTAAAACATGGATTAAAATATTTACTTTACTAGCACCTGCTAAAATTGATGCGTTAATAGCTGAACACGATTTAGCACCTCAACAAAGAATATTACAAAAAGCGTTGGCAGCTGAATTAACAAAATTTGTGCATAGCGAAGAAGATTTGAATTTCGCCGTTCGTGCAACCGAGATATTATTTGGGAACGCTACTACAGAAGTATTACTTTCCTTAAATGAAGCACAATTACTACAAGTTATGGAAGGCGTTCCAACGGTGAATGTAACATTAGCACAATTACAAGAAGGCTACGATTTAGTAAGCTTACTTGCAGATACCCAAATTTTTCCAAGTAAAGGAGAAGCCCGTAAAATGTGGCAGGCAGGCGGTTTGAGTATTAATAAAGAGAAGATTAATACTGAATTTACCACTGTACAAACTGCAAACTTATTACAAGGAAAATATTTACTAATTCAAAAAGGTAAAAAGAATTATTACTTAGTAGTGGCAAGTTAAAATGAGCGCGACTATTGTATTGCTTTCCACATTTCATCTGCAACCAATTGATTTCCTTTTTCATTTAAATGCACTCTGTCTGTAGTTAATATTCCTTTTTCATTATTTTCAGGATTATGCGCTAAACTATATTCATGAAATATTTTTCTAAGGTCTACCAAGCCTAAAGCATTTTCAGCGGCATATTTTCGAATCCAATTACTATATATATTCAGATCGCCGTCTTGGGAATTAGAGTAATCATGGCGCTCTCCTATGGCTGCTGGTGTCACTAAAATGACTTTAGCACCTTGTGCTTGAATTTTTTTCACAACGGCATCATAGAAAATACCAAACTTATCATAATCAGTACCCGTTCCAAAACTAGATTTATGCCAAACGTCATTTACACCAACAAAAATAACAACCACGTCTGGGTGTTGTGCTAAAACATCCTTTTCCATTCTTAAAAAAAGATCATATATCTTATTACCACCAATTCCAGCACCAATAATTTCGTACTGGCCAGCTTTGCCCCATTGTTGTATGTTATTATTTAAAATGTCGATATAACCGCCTTTATTGACACCCATTTGGGTAATTGAATCACCAAAGAACAATACTTTTTTCTTTTTCTCCGCTCTTTTGAAAGACATTATAAATAGGCTAGCAATGAATAAGGTTACTAGTAATAATTTGTTTCCCATGGCAAGATGTTTAATTTATTAAAGGAATTAGAGGTTTAAGTTAAGTCAAATTGATAATAAACAAGTTATCTACGATAAAAATTTGGAAAATTTTGCGCTGACCCCTATTTTTGCACTCCATTCTTAGAATGGCTAGAGGATTGCCTGATGGTGTAACGGTAGCACAACTGTTTTTGGTGCAGTTTGTCTAGGTTCGAATCCTGGTCAGGCAACCAACAAAAAAGCCGCAACGAAAGTTGTGGCTTTTTTTATACCCCTATCTAAAAGGACCTAAAGTATAAAAAAACGCAAAAGACAAAGGGGAATTTGATTGCAGGTACTCATCTAAGTCATTTATTACCTTAAATATCATTTTACCAACTATTTATACTAGCTACTTTTAGTTCAATGTTTCGGTTAAGAAACTATTTTTAGTTCAATGATTTGTTTATGAAAACTAATTATAAAAATATTAAAAATAATACTGGCGAAAAAACACTTGCAGTTAATCCAATATTACTTAATAAAAATTATTTCGCTTTCACTTCAAAATCTAACATCAAAAAAAATGTTAAAAATTCAAACGGAATAAAAAGAAATAAGGATTTGAGTAGACTAAAATATGATGAAGATTGTGGTGAATAATTAATTTAAAATATTGACTAGAATCAAATTATTAAATTACCAAGGTCATTTTTCCGAGGGTGTTTAACAGCTAGCTTAGCATTTTATAACTCGATTAAAAATGCCATTATGAAAAAGCAAGCTGAAGTTAGAAATGACTCTTTAGTATATCCAGGAAGCTACGTTCCATTGATGGATGACGCATTGGCATCCAAGAAAATGAGAGGAATTATTCCTGAAAAAATTTCATTCCCTTTAGTAAATATCATAGAATTAAATGATAGTTACAAAATGGAAGTGGCTATACCAGGCACCAGAAGAGAGTATATTAGAATTAGTGTAGACAATGATATTATCACTATTAGCTTAGTCGATGAGGATTCTAAGCATCCAATAAAAAACTCATTTCTAATGCACGAGTTTGAATATACTTGCTTTAAAACTCAAATTAAACTTCCCGAATTTGCGGATCCGGAGTTTATAAGTGCAGAGTATAAGACTGGGATATTATACATGTATATTCCAAAATCATCAGAAAAAATTACAGTTCAACATAAAAGAATTATAGTTTATTAAAAAACAATAAAAAATAAAATCATGGAAACTTCAACATTAGTAAATAGAAAAGAAAATTTGGCGCCAAGCCTTTTTAATGACTTTTTTAAGCCATGGGATGAATGGTTTGATAATGGAGTTTGGTTAAAATCGATTAATACCCCGTCTGTAAATATTATAGAAAGTAATAATCATTTCACAGTAACCTTAGCGGCCCCAGGCCTTAAGAAAAATGACTTCAAAATTGAAGTGGAAGGGAATATTTTAACTGTAAGTAGTGAAACGGAAAAGGAAGAAGAAGAAAAAGATGCTAACTATACTAGAAAAGAATATAGTTATTCTGCATTCAGCAGAAGCCTATCCTTACCTGATGATGTCAATAAAGACAAAGTGGAAGCCACCTATCAAGATGGCATTTTAAAAATTGAATTGCCTCGATTACATGAGAAGAAAATAGATAATAAAAAATATATCCCTGTAAAATAATTCTTAGTTGAATGTTTAGTTTGGTAGTCGTTCAAGTTTAAGGGCATTGAGAATAATGATTCCTCCATCCTTGTCAAACTCAATAAGTTTTTCTGATTGGAAATCACTCAATGTCCTTACTAACGATTCTGTTGCAGTCCCAGCAATATTTGCTAAGTTATACCTACTAATATTTATACTACTAATAGGATTTCCGTTATTATGGTATTTTTGATGAATTTGTATCAACGCATCTGCCACTTTTCGTCTAAGTGAATTATAGGCAATAGATAATAATTTATGTTCTTTAAAATGAATGTTTTTGGCTAGCATTTGGATCATATTTTTAGAAAAACTATGGTTATTGCTTAATAATGTTTCAAACTCTGTGGAGGGTATTATTGCTAATTCCGATTTCTCAATGGCTACTGCATTGTCATAGTAATTAGACCCTTTAAAATAGGGTACATAACCAAAAATGTCCCCATCATTATATAAATCGGTAATTATTGACTTACCTGCATCATTCGTAAGGTATGTTTTAACCTTTCCCCTTACCAAATAGTATAATCCGTTTAAATGATTACCTTCTGAATATATTATCTCCTTTTTTTTGTAAATATTTATATTCCTGTCATTGAAAAATTCTTTTATAACTAATTGTTCGTCTGCTAAATGATAATTACTCTTGTCCTTTAATTCAATTCTTTTACTTTGAAACTCATATTTTTTAAGTCGGGTCTCAATTGCATTCAATAGCTCCGTAAGTTCAAATGGCTTAGTCAGGAAATCGTCTGCCCCCAATTCCATCGCTTTTCTATACTCTTCTCGGCCTGTCTTAGCAGTAACAATAATAAAAGGTGTAGTTCTTAATGATTCATGTCTTTGTAATAAATGAAGTACACTAAACCCATCTAGTATGGGAAGTACAATATCACAAATAATCAAATCCGGGTTATGTTGGACTGCTTTTTCAACTCCATCTTTTCCATTACCCGCAATCAACACTTGGTAATTAGATAGTTCTAGCAGCTCCTTAATATTGTCTCTTAGATGTTCATCATCTTCAATAAGTAAAATTTTTTTCATCCTTTTTATGATAAGTTTATAAGAGATTGAATAGGAATAGAATAGAATAAAATAGAATAAAATAGTACAGAATAAAATATATTACTGGTAATAAATTAAAGCAATACTAGTAATAGCGATTGGCGGAGCCATATAGTCAAAGAAGGAGGGTTGACAACTTTCACGTTTTAATGTGATTAAGTCCCAACACCCCCTTCTTCAAAATTTTAAAATATAATAGCTAGATAATTTTTTCCATTTGGTTAAGAAAATTAATATTATCCCAATAGCCAATTTGTAAATTAATTTTCCCATCAATTACCTGGAAAATACTATACCCTCTCAAAATTCCATCCTCGTCCCCTTTCCATTCTAGCATTCCCCAGTCTCCATTTTCGAAAATGTTTTCAACATAACAGGTTATTTCAAATTGATTAAACTCTTCTTCAAACATTTTTCTAATGTTTTCTTTCCCCTCAATTTGTATATTAGGCGTTTGATGGCTTACCGAGTTATCATTATATAAACTTGTCAAACCATCAATATCTTGAGCATTAAATAACTCAGCCCAAGTAATAATTATTTCTTTGGTTGTCATAATTGGGTTTAAATAGATATTAAGATAATTTGAATTTAACCAAACATTAAATAGTTATTTATAGAAGAGGAAGAGGACTGACATCTTATGATAAAATGCATCCCCTTCTCTACTTCTTCCCCTATAAATTATTACTATAATCAAGTAAATCCACCACAGACTTCGCATTGTACTTTTTGAAGATGATCTTTTTAATAGTCGAAACTGTATTTTGTTTAATATTCAATGACTCCGCAATTTGTTTTGTTCTATATCCAGAAATCAAATATTCAAATACCTTACTTTGTCCGTTAGACAATACTGGGTCGGGTCTAAATGTGATATCTCTATTGGATTCCACATTGAAAAAGCTTCTAATTTCCTTTTGAAAATTACCATAGGAAGTATCTTCTTCCAAGAAATACACATTTGGATTGTTATTTGATAGTATATCATTAAAATTATATTTGCTTTTACATATAATCATAAATTTGATCATTGGATATTCTTTCGCAAGATTTTGGATAATATCCCTCGATGTAGCTAATAATATTTGTTCACTTATAAATACATGGGAATACCTGCCCTCCTCTAATTTAGACTGCAATAATTCCATTTTGGAAATGATGTCCACTTTTCTATCCACGAAAGTTGTAATGACTTTTTTTAGACCAATACTATTGATCACATTTGTGTTTACGAGTAAAATTTTCATAAATAATTGTTTATTGATTTTTTATAAATTATAAATTGGTTTGTTAAATAATAGTTATTACGGCTAAAAATTAACAGGGTAAAAATAGTAGCCATTTATACTGTCTACAATAGATAATTCGACTATTTTTTAACTAGAAAAAGTAGTTTTTCCTACTTTTTCTCTATAATCTGCCGTCAACCAGATCCCTGGACATCACCGATTTAGAATCGAAAATGACTGTATTGCAGTTTGTCATTAAGGATAAATCCAAGTCATTGAATTCATCATGAGATACTGCCAGGATTAATGCATCATAGGAGTCTTGAATTTCGTCAATTAAGTCAATCCCATATTCGACCTTGACTTGTTCCTTATTTACCCAAGGATCATACACATGCACGTCTAAACCAAATTGTGACAATTCATGATATATGTCTATGACTCTAGAATTTCTAATGTCGGGGCAATTCTCCTTAAACGCAAAGCCAATAATTAATGCTTTTGCGCCGTTAATCTTATGGTTCTTCTTAATCATTAGCTTAATCACTTTGTTGGCAACAAATTGACCCATATGGTCATTCACCCTTCTACCAGACAATATAACTTCAGGATGATACCCTAATGACTCCGCCTTATGTGCTAAATAATATGGATCTACCCCAATACAATGCCCCCCAACTAAACCAGGTTTATATTTTAAGAAGTTCCATTTGGTTGAGGCTGCTTCTATTACATCATTAGTATCAATTCCCATTCTGTCAAAAATGAGTGCCAACTCATTTACGAATGAAATATTTACGTCTCTTTGAGCATTTTCAATTGCCTTAGAAGCTTCTGCGACTTTTAAACTGGGAGCTAAATGCGTGCCGGCTGTAATAATACTTGCATATAAATCATTTACAATATTAGCAGTTTCGGGAGTAGAACCTGAAGTCACTTTCTTAATTTTAGTAAGTGTGTTTACTTTATCTCCAGGATTGATTCTTTCAGGGGAATAGCCACAGAAAAAATCTTGGTTATATTTTAAACCACTCATCCTTTCCAAAATGGGCACACAGTCTTCTTCCGTGCAACCCGGGTAAACGGTAGATTCATATATAACAATATCACCTCTTTTTAATACTTTGCCAATGGTTTCACTTGCTTTAATTAGTGGTGTTAAGTCTGGTTTTTTATAATTATCTATTGGGGTTGGAACCGTAACAATATAAGTGTTCGCCAAAGACAAGTCTTTTGGATTTGTAGAAAATGTAAGTCCATTACTCATTTTTATTAATGGCTCATATATAACTACCGCTTGATCGAAAGCAACTTCCCCATCTACTTCATCATTTGTAAACCATCGGTGAACAAATGAATTCGTAAAATCTAATAAGTCTTCTTCATTTGCTTCTTTGGTTCGATCAATGCCATTATTTAATTCACTCACTCTCTCATTGTTGATATCGAAACCTAAAACAGGGTACTTTTTGGAAAACTCTAGTGCTAATGGAAGGCCAACATAACCCAAGCCAACTATAGCAATTTGATGATTGTAACTCATATTATTGATTTATAAATTAATAGGCGTTTTTATCGCCTTTGAATACTTGATACACTGTAAGAAAAAGAATACGAACATCTAACCAAATGGTCCAATGTTCTAAATACCATAAATCACTTGCGATTCTCATTTCTAATTGAGTATGATCTGTAATTTCTCCTCTGAAACTATTTATTTGTGCCCAACCAGTAATTCCTGGTTTTAAAAACTGTCTTACCATATAATGATCTACTACTTTAGAAAAATCTGTTGTATGTTGAATCATATGTGGCCTAGGCCCAACTATACTCATCTTACCAGTAAACACATTGATGAACTGGGGGAATTCGTCTAAACTAGTTTTTCGTATAAATTTTCCAATTTTTGTTACTCTATAATCATTTTTAGTTGCTTGTTTAGCTTCTGAGTCCTTGAAATATCTCATACTCCTGAACTTGAAGCATCTAAAAGGTTTGTCATTTTTGCCAGTTCTTAATTGAGCAAAAAAAACCGGCCCTCTAGATTCAAATAAAATCATCAGACCTAGCAATGGAATTAACCAAGAAAGAATGAGTACAATGGCGGTTGTACTAATAATAATATCAAAAACGCGCTTTTTTAATCTATTACCAATATCTTCTAATGGCTCATTACGTAAAGAAAGTATAGGCAGATCTCTTATATAATCAATAATAACGGGCTTTCTGAGAAAGTAAGACAAATTAGGTACGATTTTAAAACGCATACACTTATTTTCAGCTTGCGTTATTATATCATAAATATTGGTGTTTAATTCTGGCGACAATGTTGAATAAATTTCACTAACATTAAATTCAGTAGCAACATTAATAACGTTTTCTACATTTGATAGAATTGGATAGTTACTTAATTCTTTCATATTCTCCTCGTCTTCTACAAATCCAATTAATTTTGTATTCTCTTCCTCTTCTTCAAAATAAGATGCTAATTTTTTAGCAGTTTCATTATAACCTAGTATAATAACTTTATTAGATAGATTTGATTGCATTAAAAAATAACTCCTTAATCCAAAATAAAAGAAACGGTTTATACATAACCCAATGGAGAAATTTAAAAGACTTAATACAATAAATAGTCTTGAAAATTGCACCTCTCTAGAAAAAACGAGAAAGAATAAGCCTGAAATAATCCATACAATATATACTTGAGCAGTTCTTTTTGTAAATAATTCAAATCTAATTAGAATAGAATCAGCATAAAGTCTTAAAGTATTAGAAAGTAGTATCCACGAAATATTTAAAAAAAATAAATAGTTTAAAAATGAATTAAATGAACTGAAACTAGCATTATGATTAAAAGAATAGAGTGTTATCGAAAAAGTGAAATTTAATAGCAACACATCTAAAATAAAAATCAATAGCTGTACATATATTTTCTTTTGCTTATACATAAGAACTGTTTTAATGGATTAGTATATCTTACCATTTGAAGGCTTATAGGCATTAGTTGAAAGTAAAACTTCCACAATCCTTTCAGAGGTTCTTCCATCCCACTTTTCAGGAATTTTCCCACTCTTCCAATTCCCCGCTAATATAATTTCAAGACATTTTTTTAATTTATCAAAATCATCCCCTACCAATTCATTAGTCCCTTGAAACACAGTCTCAGGCCTTTCTGTAGTATTCCTCATTGTTAAACAGGGTATATTTAAAACGGTTGCCTCTTCTGTAATACCACCAGAGTCAGTTATAATACCTTTAGCATTTTTAATTAGAAAAATAAATTCTAAATAAGCCTGTGGCTCTATGAGTATAAACTTATCAGTATTAATTTCAAATGACTCTAATATATTTTTTGTTCTTGGATGAACTGGGAAAACAATTGGATAGCTTCTGGTAGTTCTTGAAATAGTGTTTAATATTTTTACCAATTTTTCAGGATCATCCACATTAGAAGGTCTATGTAATGTGAGCAAAAAATAATTGCCTTCCATTAAATCATGGTCGTCCCAAAAAGATGGCTTTTTAATTCGGTTTAAATTTTGCAATAAGGTATCTACCATGGTATTCCCTACAAAATGAATTTTTCTTTCATCTACTTTTAGATCTAATAAATTATGATTAGCGAAATGACTTGTAGTGAAATAACTATCGCAAATGGCGTCTGTAACCATCCTATTTATTTCCTCCGGCATATTCACGTCACCTGACCGTATACCTGCTTCCACATGGACTGTGTCTATGCCCATTTTTTTTGCAGTAATAGCGCATGCCATTGTTGAAGTTACATCCCCCACTACTAGCACAATGTCTGGTCTGAAGCCCACTAATTCATTTTCAAATTTCACCATAATATTAGCAGTTTGTTGCGCATGCGACCCCCCTCCACAAGCTAGATTTACATCAGGATTGGGTATCCCTAATTGATCAAAAAAATCACCACTCATTTTTTGATCATAGTGCTGTCCAGTATGTACTAGTCGATAATAAATATCATTTCCAATATCCTGAACTCTCTGAATCTCCTTAATAATAGGTGCTACTTTCATAAAGTTGGGACGTGCGCCTGCTACAATTGTTATTTGCATAAAATTGTTTTAACTAATTTGAAAAAAAATTATAATTCCGAAAACTGAAACTGCTTATCGTAATGACGAATTAATGAAACAGTTTCTTGGATATTGGCTTTAGAAGATGCTCCAAATAAAATAGATTCAATTCCAGGCAAAGAACAGATATATTCAATCGCTTTTTGAGGAGGCGTGGCTCCACCAGATAAAACTTGCATGGCAATAGCTCTTAAATTTCTATTTCTTAACGTATGCTCATATAAATCCTTTCCACCAGACATTCTAAACCCATCAATATTGATGGAAGAGCAAATTATAGGATTCTCTATTCCAGCTGATTCGAGAAAATCTAACAACTTTGGCATATTCATTGTAATGTACCCAGGTTCCGCATTATATTTATGCTTTATATAAGAATGATACGCTCTAAAAAAATCCTTCATACCTAGACCTAACAATAAATCAGTTATTACATTTTGAAGGAAAATAACAGGAGTGTTAATTCCAGCAAACATCTTCATTTCTGCATCAATCATTAATTCCATCATAGAGATATAATCCTTTGAAACAAATGCAAATCCACCTTTGAAAATGGAGGCAAAGAAATTACCTGGAACATAATGTTTTAAGGTGCCTACAATACCGAGCTCAGTTACTGCATTTGCATATTTATGTGCATATGGAAGACATGGATACATCGTAAAACCATCGTATTTTTCTGGATTTTGTCTAATGGCATCGCACAGTGGGGCAATTCGGTCATGTGTTGTGCACATAAAGGTAGTTACCCCAGATTCAATGGCTTTGTCGAGTGTATTTAATATAGCAGTATCTTCTTTAAATCGAATGGCTTGTGCTCTTGATTTTTCATCAGAAACATGGTTTACTCCAAAGAACTGATTATCTCCAAATAAAATTCTTTTCATATAATTAGTTATTAAAATTTCTGATTAAGTCAATTACATAGTCAGTTTGAGCAGCACTTTCGAAATTATTGATATGATTGGGTACTCTTTGTTGAACTGCTTTTATGAAATGATCCATTTGTGCTGAGTATTCTTCTCCTCTTAAATAAAAGTCAACCTCTTCAGAAAAATCATTTATATGTTTAATGTTCCAACCCCTAGTATAATTTTTATAGCTATTGGTATTATCATTAATCTCATTTTTAAAATACACTTTCAATTCTGTAGCATCTACAATAATTTTACCTTGAGTTCCTATAATGGTTACTTCAGTTGACATTTTTCTAAATGTTTCATCACTCCAGTTAACATTAATAACCCCAGAAATATGATTTTCCGTTTCCAATAAAGAGAAAACAGAGTCTTCTACAGCTCCTGAATAAAAAGATTTAAGTATCGCACCCTGTACATTAGCTATAGGAGCAACTAGATAATTTATTAGGTCAATTAAATGGGCTGCATAGTCCATTAAACAACCTCCACCTTCCTCGGGCTTAGAACGCCAGTTATTTTGCTTTTGCTTTATGACAACAGGCCCATTCATATCACCGGAAAAATGCAATATTTCTCCAATTGCTCCTTGGTCTATCAACCTTTTAGCTTCTAAAAATGTACCAATGAATTTATTATGATATCCAACTTGATTCACTAAGTTTTTCTCTGTAGCAATTTTTGTTAATGCAATTCCGTCATTAACACTTAAACAAAAGGGTTTTTCAACAAAAACATGGATACCTTCATTTAATAATTTTTCTACTAGAGATGCATGATATTTGGTAGGAACTGCAACTACAACTGCATCAGGTCTTTCTTCTTCAATCATTTTGTTATAATCACTAAAGCATTGAAAATTGGTATATTTAGACAATACCTCAGTTACCATTTTTGTAGTATCTGCTACCCCAACCACTTCTACTTCTGGATGTGCTCCAAGAATTGCTAAATGAGAAATTCCCATCTTGCCGGCACCTATTAAAGCTACTTTTATCATACAATTGATTTTTTTAAAATTTGATATGCCTGTTTACCCGTTTCAATAAAATTGTTATTATTGGGTAATACTGTAAGATTATGTAGGTACTCGTCAGTTTTATGAGCAGTTAATTTCATCTCATGCCACATTAAACCTTCGTCAATTAATAATTGGTCTACTTCTAATAAATTGTCTTGATATACTGATATGGTTGGCACCCCTAATAATGCCATTTCTCTAGTCATAGACCCACCAGCTCCAATAAATAAAGTACAATGGATAGCAATTTCTTCTAATGGTATTGGTTTAATTGGCAAATTGATAAAAATGAAAATAGGTTGACTATAATGATTTAATTGATTTTCATTTCTTGCTAAAATGGTGATCTTGTATTTAGATTGTAATTCAAAAATCAAATCGTCTAGAAAGTTCTCGTCACCTTTATAATATTGTGCTGTTTGAGGTTCAGGACGTATGTATATATGAACCTCTTTATTAGGATTTGCTTTTCTTAACATTTGTATTTTTTCGGCATTCCTCCATAAGTAAATTCCTTCTTTTATACCCGGATACCTTAAGATCTTATGTTTGGAACAAAACAGACGTTTAAACCAATTAAGTTTTAATTTTTCTGGAAGTAATACTTTAGTAGCAAAAAAGAAACTGGGTAAATTGCCGAGCGCATGTTCATTGTCATTGGTATAAAGAGATGATACACCGATAATTTTAGCTACTAATGGAGAATGGAATGAGCTTTGAGAAACTGCATAATTAATATTTTTATGTTTTAAAAAATTAACTAATTGTATTACACGAATTGGGAAACCAAATATTTTTTTGAAAATATTTTTTCCGTAATGTTGTCCAACAATAGTAAATTTTAATTTTTTTTGATTTAATAAAGCTACAGTATTAGCTAAAGGTCTTGCTGTAATAACTATTTCATGTCCTTCTAATTCAAGTTCTTTGATTAAATCATAAAACATGTTTATATGAGGGGAATTAGATAAATCGAACCAAATTCGCATAGATGTACTTTAAAGGTTTATAAAACAGGCTCGGAAGTATTTATAATATGCCTATGCTTCGCATTACTAGATGTCAAGAAAGAAGAATTAATATATAAATTATACTCGTTGAATTTAAAGTTTTTCTTTACTTCATCTAAATACCGATTATAGTATGCTTTATCATGTATAGACAAATTTACATTCAAAAAAATATTGATGGCATTATGATCAAATTGAACTTGGAATTGTTTAATAGAATTGTCATTTCTAAATAGAAAATGAAAAAAAGAACCATGGACAATATTTTTATTCAGATCTATAATAAAATCATTTATTCTCCCAATAACTTTTTTTATAATTGGATAATGTCTCCCACATTTACAATTAACTTCTTCTGACATCTCTACTTTATCACCAGTAAGATATTTAATCATGATAAATCCCTCATTACTTAAATCTGTCGAAATCAAACTACCCTCCATATCTACTTCAAAATAAGATCTAGTGTTAATTAAATGCATTTGATGGTATTCGCATTCAAAAGCAGATACTCCCGCTTCATTGCATCCATATTGATTATACACATCCACTTTAAAAGCAGCTTGTATATTTTGACGCATTTGTTCAGTAAGAATTTCTGCAGTGCTTACAATACCTTTTAATGCTGGAAAGGTAGCTGGATGTTTCGTATTTATAAAAGTGGCGAGTCTATCCAATACAGTGGCATACCCATAGATAATTTTAACTTTCGAATTGACAATTTTATCAATATAAAGAGTCATATTTAGCTCATCTAATTTATAAGCAGAATAAGTATCCACATTTAAAAATTTATAAAATATTTTACGTTTAAAACTAGATTTTACGTCAATTAATGCAGAACCTGCAATTATTGCAATTTTATCTCCTTTCTCATATCCTGCAACAATCCATGAAAGTATAATACCAGCCCATAGATAAGATCTTGATAAGGCGGTTGAATAATAAACTAGGGACTTACCTGTTGATCCTCCTGTAGCTTTGGTATATAATTTCCTTTTATAAGTATTAGATATGAAATTATCGAACTGAGCTCTTACCATATCCTTTGTAAGAATAGCTAATTCACTATAAGTATTGGCGTTCTTGTAGAATACAGTTGTGGACTTTGCAATATTGAATAATCTTTGAAACTTCTCTTCTTGAATATTATGAAGTGTTTCTTTAGAAAAATATTGTTGTTTTGAAAGTTCGGAAAGTGCTTTCGAAATAGCAATACCACCGAGCAAATCAACAAGATAAATCCGTATAATCCCAATATATTTGTAAATAGGTTTCATGAGTTATAATTTAAATATCAGTATTAATTATATGACGATGCTTTGCATTAGTAGAATTCAAAAATGGGGAATTAATATATAAATTATATTTATTAAATATTAAATGCTTTTTTAGTTCATTGATGTATTTTTCATAATAATCAATATTTTTTTTACCATTATCTACATTTAAATACAGGCTAATAGCTTCATGATTAAAAAGTACTTGAAATTGTTTAATTGATTTTTCATTTGAAAGTAAATAATGGAAAAATGAAGCATGTAAAGATTTATTATTGATATCAGTTACTATATCCCTACTCCGTCCAATAACATTTTTAATGATAGGGAATTTTCTTTTACAAGCACAAGACTTATTCTCTGATAATTCAACAAGATCACCCGTTTCATATTTAAGTAAAATAAAACCTTCGTTACTTAAATCAGTTGCTAAAAGTTGTCCAACCCCATCAATTTCATAATAACACCTTGTGTTTATGATATGAAGTTGATGGAATTCACATTCAAATGAAGAAACACCACCTTCATTACAACCGTATTGATTGAAAACGTCAACTTTAAAAGCTCTTTTAATATTTTCCCTCATGGTCTCGGTAAGCATTTCAGAGGTACAAATAATCCCTTTTAAATATGTAGTATCAAAATTTGAGTTATTGTTGATATGAGTTGCCATAATGTCCAAAGCAGATGCATATCCATAAATAAATTTAGTTTTACGCTTTACTAATCTATTCAAATACTGTTCAATATCATTTTCACTCAATGAAAATGCAGAATAGGCATCCACATTTAGTAATTTGTAAAAAATAAAATGTTTAAAACTTGACTTAAAATTTAGTAAAGCAGAACCAGCTACAAAAGCAACCTTATCCCCTATTTTATAACCAGCAACTTCCCATGACAAAATGATAAATGCCCATAAATATGATCTGGTATTGGAAGTGACAAAATATGTTAATGGCTTACCTGTTGATCCACTTGTACATTTTTCAAAAATTGAATTAGGATAACTAGTTGAAATAAAATTTTTTAAGTCCTTTCTGACAGTTTCTTTATTTAATGCAGGCAGTTCCTCGTAACTTTTAAATTTTCTATAAAATGGTACTGATTTTTTAGCTATCTCAAATAAATAATTCAACTTAGACCGACTCATTTGAGTCAATACTTCATAAGGTAAATACTGTTCAGTTCTTAAATTATTGAGCACATTTTGTATATGAGATCTTCCAAATAAATCAAGTAGAAAAAATCTTACCTTACCATTAAGATTATTAAAACGCATAAAAAAAATTTAAAATATAAAAACTATGTAATAGGGATTAATTTTTGGTATAAATTGGTTAAATCTTGTTGTATTAATTCCGGTGCATACTGACTCACTTGTACATAGGAGGATTTGCCATAATCTATAAGTAACTGTCTTGTTTCAAAAATTTGTTCAAAAATTGAATCCAATTCTCCAAAAGAACCTGAGGTAAATAACCAGCCATTATGATTGTTTCGAACTATCGAAGGCACACCACCTACATTTGTAGCTATTATAGGTTTACCAAATGCCATTGCTTCTAATATAGAAACAGGCAAACCTTCAAAATAAGAGGGCAATATGTATATGTCACAATTAGATAAAAGCTGCACTTTTAGGTCTTCTTGAACCCATCCACAATATTGAATATTATTTTTAAAACAAGGATCGCTAATGATTTGTTTAAGTCTTTCTACTTCACCGTTACCCCCTATTAAGAGCTCAATTTGATTGTTTAAGAAAAAAGGGTTAAACCTTAAGTACTCTATTAAATCAAAAACTCCTTTATGGTCACAAATTTTTCCTAAAAAAAGTAATTGTATTTTATTAGTATCATTTTGATATTCTAATAGTCCGGGAATTTCAACTGGATTACCTATAACTGTTACATTATCCAATCCTAATTTATCCTGATAAAAATGTTTCCATTGTTCAGACAGACAAATGACAGAATCCATATTAAATAAAATTAATTGTATGAGAAATTGAAAAATTCCAGCTTTTTTGTAATAGGTTTCAAATGAACCACTATGTATATGAAAAACTACTTTTTTATTTAATAATTTCCCGGTTAAACCAATTAATGACTTTCTTATAAAACTACCCTTTGCTGCACTATGCAAATGCAGTATTTTAATTTTTGAATTGGTAACACATATGTAGAAGATTTTAAAATAAGCCTTAAAAAAATGTATTAGTTTATTCATACGCTGATCATTAGAACTAGTAGAAACCATATTCAATTCATCGAAATGTCTGGAATACATATTTATAACAGACCCAATCCCACCAAACTCATTAATAGGGCCAACGTATAAAACTTTTTTGAATATGGTACTCATACTTAATTTATTTAAATATGCTTTTAGAAAATGTATTAAACAAATGACCTCTATTGATTGTATAAACAATAAAATCGTCAATATTTTTATACGTTTCTGATGTAAAACATTTTGGATGTCCGATTATACAAAAGTATTGATGGCCTAGTTTCTCTTTTAACTTGAAAGAATCTAATAAATAATTGGACTTATTAGCATCTATAGAGATAGCGTCAGCTGTTTTAAACATTAATTTTTTTATCATTCCAAAAAAAGAAGGCTTTATTGCTTCTCCATTAGGCCTATGTTGAAATTTGTGGAAAATTTTATTGATTAACTTCTCCCAATAATAAAACTGAGACAATTTATGAGGCGAACAAGGTATTTCAATAAAAAATCCATCTTCATTAATCATGGAAGGATCTTCACTAAAACGCCAATAGTCTTTTTGTGGGAACTTTCTATAATCATAAGAATGCGTCTTACTCTTATAAAAAGCACCGGGTACTACCGTAGAATCAATGAAAATTCCTGCCTCTTTCATGGCATCTTTTACCATACTAAATGGCTCCAAACACCATCCCCCAGCCCTGTATGAAATAATTTTATTTTGAAAATGGAATTGTAAGAAGTTATAATATTTAAAAAAAATAGAATGCGCCTCCTCTTTATTAAAATCGAACAATTTGAATCTCTTTAAGTTTACTTTCCACTCTAATCCATTATAGTAACAGTCTTCCCAATGCGGATGTACATGAAGTCCAATTTCATGACCCTGACTTTCTAAATATTTTAATTGAGTTAATATCTTTGTATAGTCATTCTCTAGTTTAGCGTATTTCTCTTTATACTTATTGAGTGCAAATAAATATCCTGCATCTACAAAAAAAATAGCTTTATATTGATATTTATTTAAAATTCTAACTAAATCAAAAGTTGGGTTAATTAAACTAAAATCAATGTTGTTTCCAGGTTTTAAAAGGAATAATTCATAATCTAATGTCAAATAGATATTTATATTATTTTGTTTCATAATTATTACTTATTCAGAATA
>CALPWK020000024.1 GCA_943327245.2 Comamonas sp. lk
CTCAGGACATTGACTTCAGTTTTGAAGGAAATGAGCGTATGAGTTGTGAATACCAAGGAGAAGATATTCAAATTGCATTTAATGCAAAATTCTTAATTGAGATGTTGAGCGCAGCAGATACTGATGACGTTTTTATTGAATTGTCTACACCTAGTAAAGCGGGCTTGATTAAGCCTTCTGAGCAAGCGCCAGGCGAAGATCTATTAATGTTGGTGATGCCATTGATGTTGAACAGTTAATTATAGACCCAAATTTTTAGAGTAATCCGTACCATAAAACAACCTAAGCCCGATGATATCTGCATAAGAACATCGGGTTTTTTATTTACATTTATACTATAATATCTATACGCATGCTTGAAACCATAAAGTCTTACTTTGAAACTATTCCAAGTTTACATAGGGCATTAATATTAGCAGGAGGCATTAGCTTCTTTTGGTTGATAGAAACTGCTATTCCCTTGTTTAAATTTCAATATCAAAAAGGCAGACATGCTGCTTTAAATATATTTTTTACATTCACGACTATCGTGATCAATTTTGCATTTGCCTTGTTGATGGTTAAGGCAAGTGATACCATGGTGCAAAGTGGTTGGGGTTTATTACAATGGGTTAAATTACCATTAGTGTATGAGCTTATAATTGGATTATTGTTAATGGATTTTATTGGAGCCTATTTGGTACATATGATAGAGCATAAAGTAAAATTTTTATGGAAATTTCATATGGTCCACCATGCGGATGTTTATGTAGATACCACTACCGCAAATCGTCATCATCCAGGAGAGTCGGTAATAAGAGCCGTTTTTGCCATACTAGCGGTGGTTGTGCTAGGCGCACCAATGTGGTTGGTTTTATTATATCAAAGTGCTAGTGTCGTTTTATCTCAGTTCAACCACGCGAATATTTTTATTCCCAAATGGTTTGATAAAACGGTTGGCTTAATAATAGTTTCACCCAATATGCATAGGGTACACCATCATGTTACAAGACCACAGACGGATAGTAACTATGGAAATATATTTTCATTCTGGGATCGTTTATTAGGAACCTATAATGATACACCAATGGATCAAATTAAATATGGTTTAGACGTATTGGATAATTCAAAACACGGTTCTGTGGGATATCAATTAAAAGTGCCATTCAATAAAAATATTAAATCAGATTATTAACATTCACTTTTAAAAGTGGTTTAAGCAAAACAGATAGATGACAAAAATTGCAGCTTTTATTCCCGCAAGGTATGCGGCAACTCGTTTCCCTGCAAAGCTGATGCAGCCGCTAGGAGACAAAACAGTAATTAGACATACCTATGACAACACAATAGCTACTGGCTTATTTGACGAAGTATATGTAGTAACAGACAGTGAAATTATTTTTAATGAAATAACAGATCATGGTGGGAAAGCCATTATGAGCAAACGTCCACACGAAAGCGGAAGCGATCGTATAGCAGAAGCGGTGCTTGATTTAGATATTGATATAGTTGTGAACGTGCAAGGCGACGAGCCCTTTGTAAAAAGAGAACCTTTAGAAAAAGTGATTGATTGTTTTAAAGACAGCGCGGTTCAAGTAGCCTCTTTAATGCAAGTGCTCACGCATCACCCAAGTATTGAAGACCCTAATTATGTTAAAGTAGCGGTAGACAAGAACTGGAATGCTTTATTCTTTTCAAGAAGCGTGATACCGTATCCAAGAAGTTCGGAAACCCCAATTATTTATTATGAGCATGTGGGGGTTTATGCTTTTAAGAAACAAGCACTCCTTGATTTTACCAATTGGCCAATGTCTCCTTTGGAAGCTGCAGAGAAAATAGAATGCTTAAGATATTTAGAAAACGGCATTAGTATCAGAATGGTGGTGACTAATTATATGGGAGTGGAAATTGATACGCCCGAAGATTTAATCAAAGCGGCTAAACTTTTATAAAAAAATAAAAAATGAACAAAGGAAAATTATTTCAATCCACAGTAGTAGCCGCATTGGCTGGTTTTATTTTTGGATTTGACATGGTCGTGATATCGGGTGCTGACAAGCCTATTCAAGAGCTTTGGCATACGACCCCATTATTTCATGGATTCTTTATTATGTCTATGGCTTTATGGGGTACCGTAATTGGATCGGTGTTTGCAGGTGCACCAACCGAAAAGTATGGTCGTAAAAAAGTATTAATATGGTTGGGTGTAATGTTTATTGCATCTGCAATTGGCTCTGCATTAGCACAGGATCCGTATACTTTTTCTTTCTTTAGATTAATTGGAGGTATTGCGATTGGAGTTTCTTCTGTTGCGGCGCCTACTTATATTTCTGAGATCTCTAATAAAAACAATCGTGGCAAGTTAGTTGGCATGTATCAGTTCAATATTGTGTTTGGAATTTTGATTGCTTATTTGTCTAATTATTTCTTAGCGGGATTTGGTGGAGCGAATGACTGGCGTTGGATGTTAGCCGTATTATTGGTTCCTTCTACAATCTATACTTTAATGACATTGGGTTTGCCAGAAAGTCCAAGATGGTTGTTGTCAACTAAAAATGATGAAGCGGGTGCACGTAAAACATTGGCAGTAGTTGGGGTTGAAAATATTGACGAGACCATCCAAGAGATTAAGGTTTCTAATGAGCAGGAGAAAGCCTTTGGTGTTGCTAAATTGTTTACGAAACACCACACTAAAATTATTTCCTTAGCATTTTTTGTAGCATTCTTTAATCAAGCATCTGGTATTAATTTTCTTTTATATTATGCGCCAAGAATTTTAGAAGAAGCGGGATTTGCAAAAGATAATTCTTTATTAAGTTCTATTTCTTTAGGTCTAATGAATTTGATTTTCACTTTTGTGGGACTATGGTTAATTGATCGTATTGGTAGAAAGACATTATTGATAATTGGTTGTTTTGGATATTTAATTAGTTTGTCCATGGTGGCCTATGGCTTTATTAACCATAGTGCGCCGGAGTTTATGTTGACTTTCTTATTATTATTTATTGCAGCACATGCAATTGGACAAGGTGCGGTTATTTGGGTTTTAATTTCTGAAGTATTTCCAAATAATATTCGTGCAAAAGGTCAATCCTTTGGGGCAAGTATACACTGGGTTTTTGCAGCGCTTATTACTTTAGTTACTCCCGTATTTTTAGATAGCGAGCACGGAATTTTCAAAGATAACCCTTGGCCTATATTTGCTTTCTTTTGTGTAATGATGGCATTACAATTAGTATGGATTTTGTTAAAAGTGCCAGAAACAAAAGGCGTATCTTTGGAGGAATTACAAAAAAAATTAGTTCAATAAAATTTTTATCATGCAATTTAAGAATTTAAAACTTGTCGACTATGTGGTATATGGTCGTGGTGCATTTAATCAGTTAGATGAAATATTGGCTCCTAGAAGAAAGGATAGTTTTCCAATGATATTCTTTCTAGATCATTTTTTTATTGGAAAGCCCTTGGCCTCTAGAATTCCATTAAGAGGAAAAGATAAAATTATATACGTAGACGTTACCTTCGAGCCCAAAACCAAGCAGGTAGATGCATTAGCTGCAGAGTTAAAGGCGGAGTTCGGCGAAGTGAGTGGTATTATAGGTATTGGAGGAGGTTCCACTATGGATTTAGCAAAAGCAGTCTCTTTAATGATGACCAATCCAGGTTCTTCTGCGGATTATCAGGGTTGGGATTTGGTAAAACTGCCTGGCGTTTTTAAAGTAGGTATTCCAACACTTAGTGGAACGGGTGCAGAAGTTAGCCGCACCACGGTATTAACGGGTCCAGTTCGTAAATTAGGTATGAACTCGGACTTTACTCCATTTAATCAAATTGTATTAGATCCAGAATTAACCAAGAACGCTCCAACGAATCAACGTTTCTATACGGGTATGGATTGTTATATCCATTGTGTTGAAAGTTTAGACGGCACATTTATAAACGAGTTTAGCAGAAGCTATGGGGAGAAGGCAATGGACTTATGTCGTAAGGTATTTGTAGAAAAAGATAAATGGGATGAAGAAAGCGATGAACAATTAATGATGGCATCTTATGCAGGCGGAATGAGTATTGCCTATAGTCAAGTAGGTGTTGCACACGCAGTAAGTTATGGATTAAGTTTTTTATTGGGTACAAAACATTGTATTGGAAACTGTATTGTTATGAATCACTTAGAAGAATTTTATCCAGCCGGTGTGAAAGAATTTAAATTCATGGTAGAGAAAAACAATATTGAAATTCCTACGGGGATTTGTGCAAATTTAACAGAAGACCAGTTTGACACCATGATGGACGTAACATTGGGCATGAAACCTTTATGGGAGAACGCGTTGGGCAAGGACTGGGAAACTATCATGACCCGCGAGAAACTACGAGCACTCTATGGAAAGTTGTAAGCTTTTCGAACTTCTTTCTTTTCGAAATAGATATTCAAAATAAAAAAGCCTCGTAAATTTTACGAGGCTTTTTTTGTATTTCTAACCCATCCTTAAACTATTCTGCTTCCGCCACTACTTCTTTTACTTCTGGAATCATACGCTTCATCATTCCTTCGATACCTGCTTTCAATGTAACCATTGAAGAAGGACATCCGCTACAAGAACCTTGTAACATCAAATTTACGATTCCGTCATTATAACTTTTAAATTGTATTGCTCCACCATCCATTTCTACAGCTGGCTTTACATAATTTTCTAATAATTCTTTCACACGCTTTACTACATCGTCGTCGTCTGCATGTACGATATTAGTTGCTTCTTGTTTGATCTTAGCAACCTCTTCCTCATTTACAACCATACCGCCATTTTCTAAAAACTCTTTTAAGAAAGTTTTGATAGTAGGAATTACATCCTGCCAGTCTTCTGTTTCTGTACTTTTAGTTAAAGTGATAAAATTGCTCGCAATGAAAACACTTTTAATAAAAGGGAAACTAAATAATTCCTTTGCTAAAGGAGAAGGTGTTGCAAGGCTTTCGTCTGCAATATCAATGCTCTTTCCTGGGTACAAAAGTTTATTGGCAACAAATTTCATTGTTTCCGGATTCGGGGTCATCTCGGTATAGATGCTCACAATTGTATTTCCTGTAGTAATCATAAAATGTCTTTTAGTTGCTTATTGAATACAAAATTAAACAAAATAGATAGGCGTTAAGCTCCTTTTCGGTTTGGCGCCTGTTATTTTTCCGATATCGAAATATAGGTATAAGGCTTTCAGCCAATTTTCTAGCTTTAAGGCCATTTATTATGGGATAATGCTCAGTTTGGCATAATTCAGCATGATCTTCTTTTCTCCATTTAAGTCAAAAAGGATCTGGGCTATTGGATTATGTGCTGAACCTTCAATTTCTTTAATAATGCCAAAACCAAACTTTTGGTGCTCTATTTTCATACCCGCTTCCAAAGCAGAAGGGTCTGCAGCAGTAAAGTTAGCTGAAGGAATATGGTTTTTATTGACAGAGGTTGGAGGATTTATTGGTAAATAGCTTGGTTTGCTAGGAGAGGTAGACTTGGCTGCGGCCTGGGCAATGCCAGATTTAGGCTTTTGTTCTGCCCAACCCTTGTTATTTCCGCCATGCATCCTGTCATAAGTATTTCCCCAGCCAGAACTTTGATTGCGGGCACCACCTCCAGCGCTAGACTTGTCAACTTTATCTTCTGGCATTTCTTCCAGAAAACGGCTAGGGTCATTTTGAACCAATTGACCAAAGCGATATCTAGAATTAGCATGACTTAACCATAAATGTTTTTTAGCTCTGGTTACCGCCACATAAAATAATCTTCTCTCTTCTTCCAATTCTTCGCGAGTGTTAATACTCATGCCACTAGGGAAAAGAGACTCTTCTAAACCTACTACAAATACACATGCAAATTCTAAACCTTTTGCTGCGTGCACCGTCATTAATTTTACAGAATCAAATTCATTCTTGTCGTTATCTGCGTCTGTAATTAATGTTATTTGTTGTAAATAAGAACCTAAACTTTTATCTCCCACTTCTCCGTCGTCATTGCTTGGGCTTTCGGTCCACTCTTTAATGGAGTTTAATAATTCTTGTACGTTCTCGTAACGTGCTAATCCTTCAGTAGATTTATCATTAAATAATTCTTTAACAATATTGGTATGTTTTCCTACTTGTGTAGCTACTTCGTAAGCATTGTGTTTGGTCAATTGATTTTGAAAATACTTAATCATGGTTACAAACTCTTCTATCGAAGTTAATGTCCCAGCTTTAAAACCAAATCCTTTTGCTTTTTCAAGTACTTCAAAAAATGTAATATTTTGTTCACTAGCAATGACTAAACATTTTTCAACGGTAGTTTTTCCAATGCCTCTAACTGGATAATTGATAATTCTTTTTAAACCTTCTTCGTCTTTTGTATTCGCAATAATTCTTAGGTATGCGATATAGTCTTTTACTTCCTTTCTTTGATAGAAGCTAAGCCCACCATATATCTTATAAGGTATACCTGTTCGTCGTAAGCTTTCCTCGAAGGATCTACTCTGTGCGTTAGTTCTGTATAAAATAGCAAAATCATTATTATAAAAATGATTTCTTAATTTATATTCTTGAATAGCATCAGCAACAAATTTACCCTCATCGTTGTCCGTCATGGTGCGAACCTGTTTGATTTTTTCTCCCTCCTCATTGTCGGTCCATAAATCTTTTGCTATTTGTCCTTTATTATTTTTAATCACATGATTAGCCACTTCAATAATAGAAGAACTGCTTCTATAGTTTTGTTCTAGCTTAACTAGCTTAACGTCATCATAGTCTTTTTCAAACTGTAAAATATTTTCAATGGTTGCTCCGCGGAAACTATAAATACTTTGTGCATCGTCACCCACCACACAAATATTTTCATGTACTGCAGCTAATAATTTTGCAATTTGATACTGCACTGGGTTCGTATCCTGATACTCATCAATTAATAAATATTTAAATTTATGTTGGTACTTGTGCAGTACTTCTGGGAAGTCATGCAAAAGCTCATGCATTTTGAATAATAAGTCATCAAAATCCATGGCACCATTTTTAAAACAACGAGCAGCATAGCTTGCATAAATATTTCCAATAGCCGGTCGATTGGCTCTAGCGTCTTCTTGCTGAATGGTGGAGTTAATGGCATATTCTGCAGGACCCACTAATGCATTTTTAGCAGAAGAGATTCTGTTATGAACCACATTAGGCTTGTAATGCTTGTCGTCCAAGCCCATCTCGTTAATAACTGCTTTTAAAACAGATCTAGAGTCGTCGGTATCATAAATGGTAAAGCTTTGTGGGTAGCCCAACTTGTCCGCTTCGCTTCTTAATATACGTGCAAATACACTGTGGAAAGTGCCAATATACAAATTACGGGCTTCTGTATTGCCAAGCGTTCTTTCAATACGCTCCTTCATTTCTTTGGCAGCCTTATTGGTAAAAGTAAGTGCTAATATATTAAAAGAATCAACGCCACTATGAATTAGATGTGCAATGCGACTAGTCAATACCTTCGTTTTTCCACTGCCTGCACCGGCAATAATCATTAAAGGTCCCTTAATATGTAATACGGCTTCTTTCTGCCTTTCATTTAATCCATCCAAATATGACTGTTGCATTTAGCAAAGATACAACCTGTTAAAGTATTTTGGTGGGATGGTGGAAAACAAAAAGCCCGATCAATTGATCGGGCTTTTAAAAAAATAAGAGAGTGACTATTTCTTCTCTAATAATTTAAAGAATTGATCTAATTGAGGTAAGATTACAATTCTTGTGCGTCGATTCTTAGCTCTATTACCTGCATTGTCATTGTCGGCAACAGGTGAATATTCACCTCTTCCTGCAGCAGTCATACGCTTAGGATCTAAACCATATTTTTCTTGTAAAATTCTTACAATGGTAGTTGCACGCTTAACGCTCAAATCCCAGTTGTCTTCCAATACAGTGTCGTTGCCAATTAATTGCTTAGAATCTGTATGGCCTTCTACCATAAATTCAATATTTGGTTGAGCCGCTAATACTTTAGCAACTTTGCCTAATACAATATTTGCTTTGTCAGTGATATTAAAGCTTCCACTTTTAAATAATAATTTATCAGAGATATCAACAAATACAACTCCTTTTTCAACTTTGATATTAATATCTTCGTCATTTAAATCTCCTATTGCACCTTTCAAATTCATTACCAACGCCATGTTGATTGAATCTTTACGTGCCATAGAGCCTTGTAGGTCTTGAATATATAAATCTTTAGCACCAATGTTTTCTAAAGATTTCTTAATACTTTCTGCCTGAGATCCAGTTACAACCGACAAGTCTTTTAATTGACTTAATACAGTCGTGTTATTAGTTCTTAAAAAGTCAATCTGTTTGTTTAAATCATCAATTGTAGATTGTAATGATTTGTTTTTGTCGCTGTTTTTTTCAGCTTCTGATTTGTTTTTTGCTAATTCATCTTGTGCGTCACGTAATTTACTTTGAAGATCGGCATAAGCACCATTTAATTGACTATACTTTGCTTCTGCTTCTTGTAATTTCTTAGGACTTACACAAGAATAGGCTCCTATACTTACTATTGCAAGCACTAAAAAAATTTTACTTTTCATACTTTTTCTAATTTTATTTAAATGAATAAATGTAGCCCAAGGCTTAAACAAAAATAAGCATATAGTTTGGACCTTAAAAAATTTTTCTATGGGTTTTGTCAGCTTTAACGTTCTATATCGTTTTTAACGTTCTATGTCTTTTGAGATTCCCAATTCAGGCATACGGCCTTTGTAAGCACTAAAAAACTCTATAATCCTAAACATGTCTAGGGATTGATCCTCAGATGGCTCAAAAGGATCAGCAAATACTACTTTTTTATTGGTAAAGTCCAGCGCAATCATCACAATGGGGACTTTTGCGTTTTTTGCAATATGATAAAAGCCGGTTTTCAGTTTTGTGACTTTTTTTCTAGTTCCTTCGGGGGATAGGGCAATATGGAAGCTTTCTTTTTCATTAAACAGGGCTACTACCTGGTCTACTAGGTTATTATTTTTAGATCGGTCCACAGGTCGGCCTCCAAGGGACTTAAGTATCCAGCTAAAAGGAGGAACAAATAATTCCTTCTTCCCTAAAAACTGAATAAACTCCAAATGCATCTTTTTTCTAAAAGCTAAACCTAAAAAAAAATCAATATAATGCGTATGTGGTGCCACAATGACAACGGACTTTTTTAAATGATAAGGGAATGTGCCTTCTATCTTCCAGCCCCTAACAGTAAAAAACCACCAAACTAATAGTTGTTTCATAATGTAATTATTATTGGTTCATAAGTAAAGCCGCGTTAAATAAAGGATCTACTTTTTCTGCTTCAAATGGAATTATAGTTCTCTCTTTTTCATACCATTTATCATAGTACTTTAATAAAATACTAAATGCTGCACTAATTTCTTTTTCTAAAATATGATTAATGGCATTTTTTGTTTCTAATCCACCTAGTCTTTTTTGAATTCGATAGGTAGCAGCCATTAAATTTTCAGGACTAAACTTGCCATACCCACTTACAATAAATGCTAATCTTGATTCAAAAGGGATTTTAATAAAATAACATTTACTTGCACGCAATAATTTAAAAAAGGGCGTAGGTAACATAACTAATCCAATTCTTTGACTTTCGTCTTCAATCCAAATAGTAGAATGTAAGGAAGAAACAGCATACAATTCTGTTGCTAAAATATTTTCAAACATTTCTTGCGATGGTTGTTCAGCTTGTCCAAGGGCACCAAATGCAGAACCTTTATGATGTGCAATACCCTCCAAATCTATTACTGGTTGTTTCTGTTTTTTTAGTTCCTGTAATATTTCTGTTTTACCAGAACCAGTATAGCCACCTAATACTTTTAATTCATAGGGTTTTTCAAATTGTGCTAGAACCCAGTTCCTATAAGCCTTATAGCCACCAACTAATTGGCAAACTTGAAATCCATATAAATCTAGTAACCAGCAAACGGCTGCACTTCGCATACCACCTCTCCAACAATGCACATAAATAATTGGTTTATTTTTATCATGTTGTTTTTGATAATCTTTTACCCAAGCTTCTACTACTTCAATCATATTTAACATCTTGTTTCCAAAAATTGGGAAACCAGCTTTGATAGCTTCTTCTCTACTTTTTTGTTTGTAAGTAGTGCCAATTAACACGCGTTCTTCATTATTAAATAAAGGAAGTGAAAATGCATTTTTAATATGCGCATGTTCAAATTCGGCAGGACTTCTTACATCAATTACAATACCCAAGGGGGCTGCATTAATAAATTCAGTAATCTCGATTTTTTGAATTGCCATTACTACAAAGTTAACTGCTTTAATTGGCTTGCAAGCAATTCGATACTAATTTCAGAAAAAGGAGGTAAGTTAAAATTGAATTTTTTTGCCTGTAATAAAGCAGTTTGTAAATCAAATTCATGTTGAGCAATACAAATAGCCCAATTTTTTTCCTGCCAATATTTGCCTAAATATTCTTGTTCCGTTTGACCCGGTGTTGGAATGATTATTAATTTTTTCTCAAATGGAATTAGCTCCATCAAACTAGTATAACCTCCTCGGCAAATGATAAAGTCGGCATTAGCAATTTGCTTTGCTAAATCTGCTCCATTTAAATGATGGTAAAGTGTTCCAAGTTCAGTGGCTTTATGATAATGCTCATTTTTAGGTAAGCCAGCCACCACTACAAAGGGATTCGATAGTTTATTGCCAGCCTCCCATAAAAGCTCCTCTAAAATAGTTCTTTGAGGCTCTGGACCCGACACGATTCCTAAAAAATGAATAGGTACTGCACTAGGGTCAACTGTTTTGTTGCTAATAGACGAATGTAATCTGGACAAACATCCCATATACCATACTGGAATAGGGGGTTTGGCAATCGGGTTGCCTAGTTTTCCTGATAGATTATTGGGTCCTTCCATATCTGGCACCCAGCAAGCGTCAAAACGGTTCATCCAAGCATATTGTAATTTTTGAAACCAATTACTCGCCCAACTAAAAGGCATAATCATGTATAATTGGTGTGTTATAAAAACACTAGGCACTTTTTTATGAAAAAATCCAACTCGGTTGTCTGCAATGATTAAATCAAAATGATAACGGGCTTGCATTTTTTTAAGCCACCAATACTCGTTTATAATACTCCATAAAACCTTTGGAGCCTGTAAAAAAATAGTAATAAAAAATAAATGACTATTTCTGGTGTAACGAACGTGGTATCCACGAAGCTTTAAAAATTGAGCATTAGGAAAAGCTTCTTTTAATATGACTTCATGATGTCCTTCCGTGGCAATATAAATGGTATGTCCCAGCTGCTGTAATCTATGAATTATAGGAATGCATCTTGTGGCGTGTCCTAATCCCCAGTCAAGGGGTGATATACAAATTGAAAGCGGTTTCATGAAACCTAAATTTAGTCAATTATTGCCTGTATAAAACACTAAATTTGTTTCAAACAAATAAACATGCCATTATTGTCAAAAGATAAAACGATAGCACTCTATGCCGCATTGGTTTCCTTTGGAACTTATGTTTTTATTTTTGGCTTTAGAAAATCATTTACTGTATGTACTTTTGACGGTTTAACATTTGGCCCCATTGCCTATAAAACGGCTTTGGTGATTAGTCAAATGTTGGGATATTTATTAGCAAAATTTTATGGCATTCGTTTTATTTCTGGAATGCAAAAAACAAATAGATATAAAACTATATTTTTATTAACAGGGATAGCTTGGGCTGCTTGGTTATTGTTTGCATTGGTTCCTGCACCTTATAATGTAATGTTTTTATTTTTGAATGGATTTCCATTAGGTATGTTATGGGGAGTGGTGTTCTCTTATGTAGAAGGCAGGCGTAGTACTGATTTCATTGGAGCAGCTTTGGCGGTAAGTTTTATTTTTTCTGCTGGTTGGGTGAAGTCGGTTGGAGGATGGTTATTACTCAATTTTCATATTACAGAATTTTGGGTACCATTTTGTACGGGCTTGGTTTTTGCAATTCCACTAATGATTTGTGTATATGGATTAGAACAAGTGCCACCGCCCTCGGCGGAGGATGAACTACTAAGAACCACAAGAGTTCCAATGACTTCTTCGGATAGAAAAAATTTATTAAAACAATATTTACCAGGTGTTATCGCTTTTGTAGTGATCTATTTATTTGCTACCATTTTTAGAGATATTAGAGATAATTTTTCAGCAGATATGTGGAAGGAAATGGGCTATGCGTCAAGGCCATCCATTTTTACAGAAACAGAAACACCTATTACTATTTTTATTTTAATACTTATGGGCGCAGTGGTCGCCATTAAAAATAGTTTCAAAGCACTTATGGTAGCACATGTATTTATTTTGTTTGGCTTTATTATTGCAGGACTATCCACATATTTTTTTACACACGGAAAACTAGATCCTTTTTGGTGGATGCTATTTGTAGGACTCGGATTATATCTAGTGTATATTCCATTTAATTCTATCTTTTTTGACAGATTGATTGCTGCGTTTTCTATGAAAGGGAATGTTGGATTCTTTATTTATGTAGCAGATTCTGTAGGATACGTTGGCAGCGTGAGTGTTATGCTTGTTAAAGAAGGAATGACATTAAAAATAAAATGGACACAGTTTTTCTCACAAAGTGTAATGATACTTTCCTTTGTGGGTATTTTTATAACGTTATATTCTATTTATTACTTCTTATCAAAATCAAGAACTACTCCATTGATGCAATAACGTAATCCTGTAGGAGGAGGGCCGTCTTCAAAAATATGTCCTAAATGTGCTTTACATTTTCCACATTGCACTTCCGTTCGATTCATTCCATGGGCATTGTCGGGTGTATAAATTACAGCAGCTTTAGAGATTGGCTCATAAAAGCTAGGCCATCCGCAGCCACTATCAAATTTAGTGTCACTTTTAAAAAGCGCATTGCCACAAGCAGCACAATGGTAGGTGCCAATTTCCTTGGAGGTTTCATAGATACTAGTAAAAGGTCTTTCGGTACCCTTCTCTCTAGCAACGGCGTATACTTCTGGAGATAGTATCTGCTTCCAAACACTATCGGGTACTACTACTTTTTCTTCTTGGCTCTTAGAGTAATAAGGGTTGTTCTTGTTTGGCATAGCATGATTTTTATTTGCCTTTGAAGGGCTTTGTGCACAAGCGAATTGGCTAATGCTAATAAGGAGAAACAGTAGTTTGTACATAATAATAGGTCTGTTGTAAAAATACTAACAACTATTCTAATATTTTGTTTAGATTTTTAAAAATCCAATGTCTATAATTTAGGGTAGATGCTTATCTTTGATAGCACTCCAAATCAACACTATGTTCAATTTAATCTTATTTGGTCCTCCAGGTAGCGGAAAAGGTACTCAAAGTGAAAATATTATTGCAGCTTATGGCTTGCAACATTTGTCAACTGGTAATCTTTTAAGAGAAGAAATTGGAAATTCGACGCCATTAGGTATGGAAGCAAAACGTATAATGGATCAGGGGCAATTAGTCCCGGACGAAGTAGTTATTGGTATGGTGCGCAATTTTATGGAAGCCCGTCCAGCAGCGAAAGGATTTTTATTCGACGGTTTTCCTAGAACTACTGCACAGTGTGTGGCATTGGATGCATTATTAAAAGAAAACAGTAACGAAATTAATATTGTATTAGCGCTAGAAGTAAGCGAAGAAGAATTGGTTAAGAGACTATTAGGTAGAGGATTAACGTCTGGCCGAAGTGACGACACCAATGAGACTATCATTCGTGCAAGAATCAAAGAATATCACGATAAGACCACCGCTGTTGCAACCTATTATGCACAGTTTAATAAAGTGGTATCTGTTAAAGGAGAAGGAACTGTAGAATCTATCTATGCAGACTTGAAGAAAGAGATAGACCACAGAATTTAATAAAATAATGTATATTTAGCGTTGTAAGCAGTAGCTATACATTGTGCCAGTTTGATTAAACTAACCCCCCTAATTGTTGTCAAATAAGTATTCGGCTTTTACTGTAATATATTTTTTCAGTTTTGCTTGTATATGAATAGACTCATTATTAATAGTATTACTTTTTCAAGGCTCTTGCTCTTGCCTTTTTTTTATTTTTTTCCAACCCCCTTTTTTCTATTTTTAGGCGCTACTTGGTGTGGTATATCTGATTTCTTAGATGGCTATTTAGCAAAACGATTAAAATGCAGTAGCCCCTTTGGTGTAAAATTAGATCAAACCGCAGATAAAATTGTAGCACTTTATTTTTTTATCGAACTCTTTACAAGAGGGCAAATAGCTAGCTGGTTTATAGTATTATTTTTTCTTCGTGAAGGACTCATTTTAGCAGGAAGAATAAATGGATTAAATAATATAACGTCTAATATTTGGGGCAAAATAAAAACAGTATTGGTTTATGTTTTAATTGCAGCACTGTATTGCAATAATTATTTTCAAATTATTACAGAAGATCAAGCTAAGTGGACAAGCATCGTATTTCAAGTTTTTATTTTAACCATTAGTTTTTATTCATATTATATTTCTATAAAAACAGCTATTAAAATTAAATTGAATCAATTATTTACAAATATTTTTGGCTCTAGTTTATATACTGCCTATATTTTTAAGAGCATGCCAGGAACCTCTAGTTCCTTATTTGTTTTTCCTATATTTTATTATTTTCAAGATATTCATTTTGAAAGTAAAATTGCGATAATCGGATTATTGACACTTTTGCATTATTTAATCTATGCCAACTTTAGCAATCAAGTGCAGAAAGAAGATCCAGGAGAATATACTTTAGACGAAACCATTGCCATTGCATTTTGCTGGTTCATTCCATTCCATAGTTTACAAATATGGATACTATGTTTTATTCTATTTCGTTTTTTTGATATTGTAAAGCCCTTTGGTATCAAGGTTTTTGAGAAATCCCCTAATTTTGGAAAAGCAACTCGAGTATTGGGAGACGACCTCCTTGCAATTTTTTATACTTTAATAATGATACATGCTATTGAATTTTTTGTCGCCATATAAACAACAATTAAAATTATTAATTCCTATCATTTTTATAAATGCTTTTGGATTAATTGGATTATATCTTTTTTTACCTAGGCCACTATTTTATTTTGAATATTTACTAGTATTAGTGGCTCTTATTATATTTAAAAACTATTGGCAAAGCTTTATTTTATTTATTTTAATTTTCATTTTTGACTTATTTAATATATTCTCGAGTTTATATTTATTTCAATTAGACGAATTTTTTTCTAGTTTATCTTTTATTAAGCTTTATCATTTTTCTATCCAACAAGTTTTATTAGCACTACTCTTTTTTGCTTATTTGTTTTTAGTTGGATATATATTAAAGCGAAGTCACAAACTAATACAGCAACGTAAAAAATTATTCACTCAAATGCTAGCTGTCATTTATATTATAGTTACATTTTTTGATATGTTAAGTGGATCTAATAAATTAACAGAGAATTTTATACAACAGGATTTTAGCAAAAAGAATATTGCCGCATCTTTAGTAAATGACTATGTAAAAACATTTTCGGAAGTTGGTAATAGTAAAGTAATGGCATTAAAAGACAGTTCAATGGGATTTAAGGCTTTCTTAAAAGACACAACAGGGAATCAATTGTTGATCGTGGTTGAGTCTTGGGGAGAATTAAAAGACGCAAAATTGCAAAATGAATTAACGTCTTGGATCTCTAAAAAATTTGAAGCCAAGGGTTATAAGTTAAGCGCAGGGGATTCTAAATATTATGGTTCCACCACAGCAGCAGGGTTACGTGAATTAACAAATACTAAAGGAGAGTATAGTTATTATTTAAATAAGAGGTCCCTTTCCACTCCATTTAAATCCATTTTTGATACAAAACAGCAACAAGGGTATGAAACATTTGGATTCCATCCATTTACTGGTCGTATGTTTTCAAGATCCGTTTGGTGGAAAAATCTAGGTATCCAAAACCTATATTTTAGAGATGATTATTTATTTGAGAATATATCTAAAGTGAATGACGTGAATGGGGAAGCCCATTTCCCTTCTGTTAAAGACGAAAAGTTTTTTGAATATGTATTAGAAAAAACTAAAAAGTCGCCTAAGAAGTTTGTTTATTTTTTAACAGTAAACTCGCATTTACCGTATAATAATATTAATAAAGACGAAAATCCGGCACCGAATTTTGATATTTCAAAAATGGAAATTTCAGATCATGCGAAGAATCAGCTAATTCATATTAAAAATTTATTAGCATATTTCTCCCAAAAAATTGATGCTAAGGAATGGAATAAAATATTAATAGTTGGTGATCATATACCACCATTCTCAACCTTAATAGATCGTAGTTTTTATGTTGACGGCAAAGTTCCTTATTTACTTATTACTAAGTAGTAATTTAGATATTCAATCCACCACAAACACTTATTACCTGACCAGTTACATAACTACTCAAGTCACTTGCTAAGTATAAAGTGGCGTTTGCAATTTCTTCAGCCTTACCAAAACGGCCTAAAGGTATTTTGTCCAAAAATGCTTTTCCCGCTTCCCCTTCATTTAAATAATGTGTCATATCTGTTTCTACGAAACCGGGAGCAATAGCATTGCATCTAATATTGCGGCTTCCTATTTCCAACGCAATAGACTTCGTAAAACCAATAATACCAGCTTTACTTGCAGCATAACTGCTTTGTCCAGCATTTCCACGAATACCAATAATAGAACTCATATTAATAATACTTCCACTTCTTGCTTTCATCATAGGACGTATTACCTGCTTAGTCATATTGAAAACACTTTTTAAATTAGTGTCCATTACCACATCCCATTGTTCTGGAGTCATGCGTAACAATAGATTATCTTTTGAAATCCCTGCATTATTCACGCAAATATCAATAGCTCCAAATTCTTCAATAACACTATTTACAAAAATTTCACAAGCTGTATAGTCAGCCGCATTGGCTTTGTATGCTTTTGCCCTAACACCTAATTTTTCAATTTCGGCAACTAGGCTATCCGCCTTTTCAGCACTACTATCGCTTATATAGGTAAATGCAATATGACTTCCTTGTGCTGCTAATTTTAATGCAATGGCAGCGCCAATTCCTCTTGCAGCGCCAGTTACTATTGATACTTTCCCATCTAATAATTTCATGACTTTCTATTTTTAATAAACCAATAAGAGTGTATTAGCACAATACTAATATTTACAAATATAACAGGATTGTCTTGTTTTAAAAAACCATAAACAATCCATAGCAAACTTCCTGATAAATTCACGATTCTCAATCTTCTCAAATCTTGTATAGTAAAAGAAATCAAGACAAAAGCGGTAGCAATCCATCCTAGAATATCTATCATTTAATTTTTTTAAAGCGACTCATTTATTAATTTAATCTCTTCCACATATGCTCTTTCATTAGATAGTCTCGGAATCTTATGCTGACCCCCAAGTTTACCCTTTCGCTTAAGCCATTCATGAAAACAACCTTTTTTTACTGCTACCACTTTTGGCAAACTTAGTGCAATATTTTTATGACGCTTTGCTTCGTAATCACTATTTAAGGCTTGCAGGTTTTTATCAAGTTCTTCAGTGAATGCTAATAAGTCGCTAGGATTTTTTTCAAATTCAATTAACCATTCATGGGCTCCTGAATTGTGGTCAGACATATAAATAGGGGCAGCTGTATATTCTTTTAGTACTAAGCCAAATGTAGCACAAGCTTGGCTTATAGCATTATCGCTATTGTCGGCAATGACTTCTTCGCCAAATGCATTCATGAACTGTTTTAGTCGTCCACTTACTTTAATTTTAAAAGGGTGTAGTTTTACAAATTGAATAGTGTCGCCAACAAGGTATCTCCATAAACCACTATTAGTACTAATCACTATTGCATAATTTTTACCAATCTCCACCTTATCTAATCCAATGGTAATGGGTGAGTCTTTTCCATATTCTTCAATGGGCATGAATTCATAAAAAATACCATGCTCTAATAATAACAACATGCCGTCTTCTTCCAAATCATTTTGTGCTGCAAAAAAACCTTCACTTGCATTATATATTTCAAGATATTTACAACCAGGACCAATTATTTTATCGAATTGTTTTTTATAGGGAGTGAAAGAAACACCACCATGAATATATAATTCAAAGTTGGGCCACACTTCCTTAATATTTGCTTTACCAGTAATTTCTAAAATACGCTTTAGTAAAACCAAGGTCCATGTTGGAACTCCCGCAATGGAACTTACTTCCTCTTCAATGGTACTTTGCGCCAAGCTTTCAATTTTATCTTCCCACTCGTCCATTAACGCAATGGATAGTTCGGGTGTGCGAATAAGGCCAGACCAAAAAGGAGAATTTTGAAGTAAGACAGCACTCAAATCTCCAAACTGAATATCTTCTTTTATAGGATGTACTTGATGACTTCCACCTACTACCAAACCCTTGCCCGTTAATAAATCGCTTTCCGGATATTCGTGATAAAAAATTGTGAGTACGTCTTTTGCTGCTTGAAAATGATTGTCTTCTATATTCTCTTTAGTAATGGGTATAAACTTACTTTTATCGCTGGTAGTTCCGCTACTTTTTGCAAACCATTCTATAGGTGTATTCCATAAAACAGACTCCTCCCCATTCATAATTTGATCTATATAGGGCTTAAGGTCCTCATATTCATGAATAGGAACGGTAGCTTTAAATTTGCGAAGATTGAAAATTTCGGAGAATTGGTATTTCACACCAAACTGTGTGTATTCGCCATGTGTAATTAAATCCTGAAGTACTTCGCGTTGCGCAGCAATTGGGTCTTCTACCCAATGCTCAATGCGCGAATAGCGTAATCGAGCCAATCTTGATAATGCTGGGCTAAATAACTTCATATACTGCTCACAATATAAGCATTACATGTAAACTATTTTGATTTCTGGCCCATTTCAATAATCCAATCCTTCCGTTTTAATTCGAAATTGGTGCCAAGGTATAAACGTCTAACATGTTCATCCTCTGCTAGCTCTTCGGCCGTGCCATGTTTGAAAATTTTACCCTCAATTAATAAGTACGCTCTATCACAAATGGAAAGTGTTTCATTCACATTGTGATCGGTTATTAAAATACCAATATCTTTTAATTTTAATCTAGCCACTACCGACTGAATATCCTCCACTGCGATAGGATCCACGCCAGCAAAAGGTTCGTCTAATAATATAAATTTAGGATCTACTGCTAATGCGCGCGCAATTTCGGTTCTTCTTCGTTCCCCACCACTTAAACTATCTCCGTTATTATTTCGTACCGTATGTAAATTAAACTCGTCTAAAAGGGTCTCCAATTTATAATCTCGCTCTCCTTTGGTCAATTTGGTCATTTCTAAAACAGCCATGATATTATCTGCCACCGATAATTTTCTAAAAACACTAGCTTCCTGAGGTAAATACCCTAAACCCATCTGCGCCCTTTTGTACATGGGTAACTTTGTAATATCCTCTTCATTTAAAAAAACGCGGCCCTCGTCGGGAGCAATTAAACCCACCACCATATAGAAAGTAGTAGTCTTGCCAGCGCCATTAGGTCCCAAAAGGCCTACAATCTCACCTTGTTTAACCGAAATACTTACATCATTCACTACTTTTCGGCCTTTATATTGCTTAATGAGTCTATCGGTATGTATAGTAAGTATCAAAATGAGTATTTGTACAAAAATAAGGGGAAATAGAGGATTTGACTCATTAGAAACTAATATTAACTAATTTTGTAGTCTATGCACGTAACAGAACATATAGCTAAGGCAAAAGACACATTGGTATCATTCGAGGTTTTACCGCCCTTAAAAGGAAGAACCATTTCCTATATATACGAACATTTAGACCCGTTGATGGAGTTTAAGCCTTCTTGGATTAACGTGACTTACCATCGCAGTGAAACTATCATAAGAACTAATTCGGCTGGAATAGAGGAAAAAGTAGACGTGCGTAAGCGTCCAGGTACGGTAGGTATTTGTGCCGCTATTATGAACCATTACAATATTGACGCTGTTCCCCATATTATTTGTGGTGGATTCTCCAAAAGAGAAACAGAGGATGCGTTAATTGATTTACAATTTTTAGGAATTGACAATGTGTTGGTTTTAAGAGGAGATGCTGAAAAGGGGCAAAAAACATTTGTTCCAGAACACAATGGAAATAGCCAAGCACTTGATTTATTACAACAAGTAGTGGGATTGAATAATGGAGATTATTTAGATAAA
>CALPWK020000025.1 GCA_943327245.2 Comamonas sp. lk
ACTGTCTCCACTAATTAAGGCAGCCATTAGAAACAAGGAAGGTAAAAAGGCATTTCCTCCAAAGATGTCACTAACTGCCATTTCATAATCTCTAATTTTAGCGGATGCAATACCAGTAGAAATTTCTGGTAAAGCAGTACAAAAGGCTAAGATAGTAGAACCAAATAGAACACCACTAATACCCCATCTTTTACTTAGGATTTCACCAGACACTTCTAGCCCATATCCAGCAAACAAAGTGATAATAGCTCCAATTACTAATATTAATAAAGCAGATGAAATAGATTGTACTTTTTTAATACGTTTATTTTTAGTGGGATGCTTAATAGCTAATTTATCTAAAATAGTACTGGTGTTAAAATCAACAGTGGAGACTTTTCTTTGTTTTTTAATGGCATGTATATTATACAAATGCTTGGTCCAAAATATGGAGCCAATCCAAAGTACGGCCATAAACCACTCATATGGAGTTGCACGAAATAATTTATATTCAATGGGTAGTTTATTGGCAACTAATACAATTGCTAATATTATGACCACTGTCCATCCTTCAACTTGTAAAATACTGGAATGTCCTTTAAGCGTTAGGGGTGCTTTTCTACCTACTCCGAAAGCGTCTATTAATACAAGCACAACAGTTTGAATGGCAATGCCTCCCAATATATTACTCACAGCAATATCATATTCATGTTGATATGCTGCAACCGCGGTAATAGCAATTTCTGGTAAATTAGTAATGATGGCTAAAAATACAATTCCTCCAATGGCTTCCCCCCAACCATAATGATGTACAATAGAATCAATTGCTTTAGTAAGGCGAATACCAAATATCCAAATCAAAGTAGCGCACACTAAAAAAATACCACCTAATAACCAGCTACTTTGAATTAACATTTTTTATTACTTTAAGGAAGCTAAATAATCGTGACTCCTTTTTAATGCAATTTCGGGTGACTTTACAATATCTTGCTCTACTACGAAGTGCTTTACACCATTGGCTTTAGCGGTAGTAATTATATTTTTTAAATCCAATACGCCATCGCCTGCTGTAGTCATAAAATCCCAAAGTTCAGTCCATTGTTTTGGACTTCCACCGTCGCCAGAAAAATGAACTTTCTGTTTCATGTCTTTAACATGCATTAATCGATAGCGATCTTTATGCGTCTTTAATAATTGAATAGGGTCTGCACCACCTGCAGTGGTCCAATATAAATCCATTTCAAAAAACACTAAACTTGGATCTGTATTTTTAAATATAATATCTAGTGGAATCTGTCCTTCCATTTTACTTAATCCATACCCGTGATTGTGATAAGCAAACTTGATGCCATTTGATTTTGCTTCGGCTCCAATTTTATTGAATTGCTCTGCCATTCGCTTATAATCGTCCAAGGTTTTTCTTCTGTCTTCTGGGATAGAAGGTAATACTACATAGGTGTTTCCTAAAGTTTGAGCCGCTTCTCCTAAAGCACCCATATTGTTAGAAAGGGTATCTAGGTCGGTATGTATAGAAGGTGTTATTAAACCATTGTTATTTAATAAGGCCTTTGTTTCTTTTATGTTTTTTCCAAAAAAGCCACTTCCTTTAAAACCAACTAAGTCGGTAACAGCCGCCCAGCTGGCTTTTGCTTTTTCTGTACTAAAAGAATAAGGTCCATACAATTCTATTTCCTTATAACCCATACCAGATAACATTTTAAAAGAGCTAGCGACATCGGCTTCTAATAATTTAGGCAAAGAAAATAAGTTGATTCCAATATTGGATAATAAAGGACTGCCATCAGATAGTAAGGAACTTGGAGTGGCAAATCTATTTGTTAAAAATAATCCTGCAACGGAGGCTTTGGCTCCTTGCGCTAAAAATTTTCTTCTATCTAGCATAACATATTGTTTTAAGTATCCTAAGTTAGTTAAAATATGATTATAATTATAAACCTAGTTGAACTAGATGCTTTAATTTTATGATACTAAACAGCTTTAATTTGAACGCACTAACTTGTTATATAGACAAAAAATTTTTACCCTTAGAAAGTGCAGGCATTCCAGCTACTGACCTATTGGTACAAAGAGGCTATGGTATTTTTGATTATTTAAGGGTTGCTAATAACAAACCATTGTTTTTAGAGGACCACTTAGATCGTTTTTACAATTCAGCTGCTATAATGCGTCTAGACATTTTAGAAACTAGGGAAGAAGTTATTAAAATAATATATCAATTAATTGAACGAAATAATTTGGCTTATAGTGGCATAAGATTAATTATTGGCGGCGGTGATTCTACAGACGGTTATCAAATAACAGCACCCAGATTATTAATTTTACAGCAACCATTGACAGCCCCTCCGGAGGCCATGCCATTAAAGGGTATTAAGCTTGCTAGTTATGAGTTTCAGCGTCAGTTATGGGAGGTTAAAACTACAGATTATTTAATGGCTATTTGGTTACAGCCCTGGATGAAGTCACAAAATGCAGACGATATACTTTATCATCAATCAGGTATCATTAGGGAATGTCCAAGGTCTAATTTTTTTATGATTAAAGACAAAACCCTTATTACTCCAGCTACTCATATGCTTAAAGGAATTACCCGAAAAAATATAATAAGCATTGCATTAGCTAATGATATTAAAATAGAAGAGCGCGCAATAACTATTGAAGAATTAAAAACAGCACAGGAGGCATTTATATCAAGCTCTACCAAAAGAATTATACCAGTGAGTCAAATAGACGACTATCTATTACCAACTATAAATGATCAGTCGCTTTCTTTCAAAATATTTAACCTTTTAATGGAGAAAGAATTACATTATTAAAAGAAAAAACGTCTTTACAAAAAAAATAGCCTCGCATTGCGAGGCTATTTTGAAAAAAAAGGTATTAAGGCATATTAAAAAAATCCAACCTTATATTAATTAATTTATAAAGTTTTCACGCGCATATTTTTAAATCTCACTACGTCTCCATGTCCTAAAAATCCAATATGGCCGGTTGTTCTTGTGAGGCCTGGATGTTCTTTATGGTCCATCGTGCCATTTTTTGAAGCTTCTTTAAAATCCCCTTCGGTAATGACCGTGCCATTTAGCGTTACTTTTATCTTGCTGCCATTAATCATGATCTCTTCCTGATTCCATTCTCCTGTGGGCAATAAGTATCCTCGTTTTGCTGGTATTACACCATAAACAGATCCGTGATATTGATATACCTGCAAGTCCTTATAAATAGGTGCTTCATTGTCTAAAACCTGTATTTCCATGCCTACATAAGCAGCATCTCCTACTGGTGGTGCATGAATGCCAATTCCATTGTTGGCACCTGGTGTTAATTGAAAATCAAATCTATATACAAAGTTTGCGTATTCATTATTGGTATATAAATTTCCTCCACTCCCGTCTTCTGGATTTACCACTACTGCTCCATCGGCCACTATATAGCCGGTTTTATTTCCTCTCCATTGATCTAGATTAAGCCCATCAAACAAAGACACAAATCCTTCTTTTTTTTCTACTTCAGAAATTTGTGTAGGCTGGTTGCTTGGAATTTCTTTGATATAAATATTTCTGTAGGCTACATAAGTGCCATGTGCTTGTAATTCAATTTGTTCTTTTTCAAAAATTGGCAATGCTCTGTCCCAATAGTTTTCCAATGTAATATTGTCGGTAACTAAAATTCCATTTAAGTAAACGGTTACTTTATCTCCCTTCATTATAATATGAAAATTATTCCATTCGCCAATTTTATTGTCTGCAACAACTAATGGTGTGCTTTTATTTTTTTGATTATTGTATAAGCCACCACTTCCCACTTGAGCGCCTACTTCATGTCTACTAGTATCCCAGATTTGTACTTGTGGGGAACCTCTTAAATAAATACCTGCATCTCCTTGTTCTGTAATTTTCCAATCTACATACATTTCAAAATTACCATATTTTTTTTGAGTACATAAATTATCTCCATGTCCTGTGAATACTAAAATGCCGTCTTTCACAACCCAATCATTTTTAATTTTTTCATCTGCCTTTGCTTGCAATAGCTGCATTGCTGAATCAGATTGCTTTGAACGATATACTGGGTTTCCAACTAATCCCTTCCAACCCGTCAAGTCTTTTCCGTTAAATAAACTAACAAAGCCATTGTCATAAGGTAACTTTTTTAAATGCGCTTTTAATTTATTTACTAATATGGCACTATCAACTCCTTTAATTAATGGTAATGCCGCTTCCAAGGCTGCTCTTACGCTACTTCCTTTTATAGCAACATCTTCTAATGCAAGTCTTGTAATTATAGAAGCTGCGTCGTTATTAATAGCCTCGGTAGCTAAAAATTTACTTACAAATGCAAAACTGCTGTAGCCAGGAATATGTGCCACTTTTGCTAATATTCTTTTTTGCTGTATAGGATTTTTAGCTAATTCCATTTCATCCTGTAAATTCAATAATTGCTGTGCACCATTTAAGGTACTAGCTATTGGGGCTGTGTAAACCGGAACAGTTGGCAATGCCTTATTTCTTGCATCCACAATATCGGCATCAGTTAATAAAGCTAATTGAGAAGTAATAAATATTTTCCCATATTCAGTTTTCACTCTTTTTAATTGGTTACTTAATAATTTTTTTGTCAAAGTTGATTGCATCGAATTTAAAGAAGCAGCATTAACATATGCATTTAACGCATAGGTAGCTTTTAGTTTTAAGGAGTCTTCGTTTGTAGGCTCTTTATCTAAAAGGCTAAATAATGTTTTCCATTCAGACTTATCCCAACTATTCATTTTTAAAATGGCAGCATCAATTTGGTTATGCTGTTGATAAGGGAATACGTTTATGGTTGTGATAACCGTATCGTCATTTTGCTGCGCAATAATATTACTCATTGTTATTAGCAGTAGAAGTAATAAAGAAAATATTTTTTTCATAATATATTTTAAAGGGTTGCTTTTTAAATTTAAATAGTCCATGGTCCACGCATAGGTGGGTTAATTAAAGAATTTGCTTCTGTGTCGTCAATGAATAATTGATTGACTGGATCGAACTTCAAAGTTCTTCCTAATTGCAATGCAATCTTACCCATATTAATGATAGTACATGACCTAAAGCCATTGGACTCATTTAAAGCAAATGGAGTTCTATATTTAACGGAATCTAGAAAATTAGTAACCTGTGGTTCGGGGTCGGGCATCATGGCTAATTTTTCTTTTAAATTAGGAATAGTAGACTTGAAGCCATTGAAGAGTTTTCCATTAGGTCCTTCTATATATGCAGCGTTAGGATCCTTTGCTTCACCGTCTAAAATAATTTTACAACCATCTTCATATGTGTAAGTAATTTTTCTCCATGTACCACAAGCATCAGGATGCTGTTGTTCCGAATCCACTTCTACCAAAATAGGACTTGTATGGTCTTTGCCTAAAAAATATTGTATGGGATCAATATAATGTTGTCCCATGTCTCCTAGTCCACCTCCATCATAATCCCAATAGCCTCTAAATGTTTGATGTACTCTATGCGCATTATATGGTTTGTAAGGTGCTGGTCCTAGCCATCTATCATAGTCCAATTCAGGTGGAACTGCTTGCGCTTCCAAATTGGTTTTACCTACCCAATAAAATTTCCAATCAAATCCAGTGGTCTTACTTACTGTTACGGTTAAGGGCCATCCTAATAAACCAGACTCCACTAATTTTTTTATAGGCTTCACCGTAGTGTTCATTCCGTAAAAATTATCTTCAAATCGGAACCAGGTATTTAATCTGAACATATTGCCATATTGTTTAACAGCTTCCATGACACGCTTTCCTTCTCCAATAGTTCTAGTCATTGGTTTTTCACACCAAATATCTTTTCCCGCTTTTGCAGCTTCTACTGCCATGATACCATGCCAATGCGGAGGTGTTGCAATATGCACAATGTCCACTTCTGGTAAAGCAATTAATTCTCTATGATCATGAAAGGTTTTAACTCCCCCGCCAATACTATTTGCCACTTCTGTTAAATGATTCTTATCAACGTCACAAATAGCTACTACTCTAGTACCAGCATAAGGAATATGACCTCTGCCCATTCCCCCTACTCCAATGATACCTTTTGTAAGGGTATCACTTGGCGCTAAAAATCCTCTTCCTAGTACATGTCTTGGCACAATAGAAAATCCAGCAATAATGGCTGCTGTATTTTTTAAAAACCGACGTCGACTGTTTTGTTCTGATTTTTTCATTGTAAATAATTATGTGATATTAATTTAATTTTTATTTCTGATTGCAATTCCCTTACGTGTACCATTATGTATTCCATTATCAATAGTTACTAAACCATTTACTAAAATATATTTAAAACCCTTTGCATATTGATGTGGGTTTTCAAATGTAGACATATCGGCCACTTCGTTTTCGTCGAACACTACTATGTCAGCAATATATCCTTCTTTCAATAATCCTCTTTCTTTTAAATTAAATTTATCTGCTGGTAAAGAAGTCATTCTTCTAATGGCTTCTTCTAGGCCAATTACTTTTTCTTCTCTAACATATTTACCTAGAACACGTGAATTAGTTCCATAAGCCCTAGGGTGTGGCTTTCCTGAACCCATTACAGCAATACCTGCATCACTTGCAATCATATTGTATGGATATTTCATAATGTTTTTTACATCCTCTTCGCTCATACCATGATACACCATTTGTGCACCACCTTGTTCCATCATTTGTATAATAGTTTCTGCTTCAGCTTTTTGATTGTGCTTATTGCCGCGCATTAAATTAATCTCCTCAATACTTTTTCCATTATAAGTACTATCTGCTTTATAATTTGCTACTACTGCATATCCAAAATGTTTTAAACCCCTTTTTTTAATGATGCCAATACTATGTGCTCTTACCATGGCTCTAATATCTTGGTTTTTAAATCTTGCTAAAATAGAATCTTGCCCGTCTGCTAAAACCCAGTCTGGTAATAGTACGCCAAGGTTGGTACTGCTGGCTGTGTAAGGATATTGGTCAATGGTTACGTCTATTCCTTCTTTTCTTGCATTCTCAATTAATGGAATAGTTTCTTTACTGCGTCCCCAGTTATTTTGACCACTTACTTTATAATGTGAAATTTCTACAGGAATATTTGCAGCACGTCCAATTTGAATAGCTTCATTCACCGCGTCTACCACTTTGTCTTCTTCGTATCTAATATGAGATGCATATACTCCACCATTACCAGCAATTACTTTTGCTAATCTAACTACTTCCTCGGTTGGTGCATAAGTTCCAGGAATATAAATTAATCCTGTTGACATACCCACTGCACCGTCATTCATTGCTTGTTGAGCTAGGTATTCCATTTTCACTAACTCTTCCTCTGTTGCATTTCTATTAGCAGTTCCCATAGCTTGTTTGCGAATGGTATTATGTCCAATTAAAGACGCTACATTAATAGAAGTTCCAATTGAGTCAATTAATTTAAAATAAGCATTTAAATTATCAGCCGAACCGCCACAGTTTCCTGTAATCACTGTAGTTACTCCGTCATAAATAAAATTAGATGCTTCTGGGTTTCTTAATTCACCACCTTCTATATGTGCATGAACGTCAATAAATCCGGGAGCTATAATTAATCCCTTGGCATTTATTTCCTTAGTTGCCTTCCAGTCTCTAAGCTGGCCAATAGCTACAATTTTATTTTTTACAATCGCTATATCTTTATACTGCCAGTTATTGCCAGTGCCGTCAATCAGTTTTCCGTTTTTAATAAGAATATCTGCTTGTTGTGCGAAGTTGGCTATTGACATCAATAACAATACAATACATAATTGAATTTTTTTCATGGAATAAATTGTTACCCAATTTACTAAATACTAACTGTAAACCCCCTACTTTATTTAATAAAATCGTTTATAATATTAGCTGTTGCAAGGGGAGCTTCTTCCATAGGCACATGTCCAACATTTTTAATTAAAATAGCCTTACTTCCCTTGATATCTTTTTCAAATAAGTATGCATTTTCACTGCTTATTAATTGATCTTTTTCTCCAAAAATTATTAGTGTAGGTTGATGTATTTCTTTTATCCTTGAAGTTTGTTGTTCAAATCCGTATTTAAAAATACTCAAAGCGGCTTTTCTATTTCCTTCCGCTAATAATAGTTCATGATATTGTGTTATACGTTCTTCCGTCACTAAACGTTGATCTGCATAAACAGTTTCTAAACTTTTTTTCACCAAACTCCTAGGTGTTATAAATAGGAGTAAATTATTTAAAATTGGAATTTTTGCTATTTTAAAACCTAAAGATCCTTTCTCATTTTTTTTTGGATAGCCACTGGCATCTATAAGTATAAGTTGGTATACTTTGTTTGGATAATCTAAGGCAAAATGCCATGAAATGCCACCTCCCAATGAATTTCCTGCTATAATACATTTTTTTACTTGTAGCTGTTTTAAAAAGGCATTTAAAAATTCACTATAAAAATGGTAGCTATATTTATTTTCATTATTGGGGCCAGTAAGTCCAAAAGCAGGCATGTCTAAACGAATAACTCTTTTATTTTTTGGAAGCATTGTAACTAAACTATCCCAAGTATTTAAGGAAGAAGAAGTGCCATGTATTAAAAGGAGGGGTGTACTATCTTCCTTATTACCTTCATCTCTAAAATGCACTTGCATATTCATTAGTGGCATAAACTTAGAATTACTATTGGCATATTTTGCTTTTAATTTTTCTCTCGGGATATCTTTTTGAGCAATGGCAAAAACAAGCCCACTCACTATTATTAATAATATCAAAAAAGCGTAACCAATACGTTTTAATAATTGCTTCATGGGTTTCTTTGTAAATTTTATAATATTAAGTTATGCAATGCTATTTATAGCTCAATTTACTTAATAGGTTGTTTAAATTATGTAATTTAGACCTATCAATTTTTAAATATGAAAAAAGCCTTTGGGATCTTATTACTTAGTGTAATAACTACATCAACACTGATTGCACAACAAACTCAAAAACCTCCTTTGCATGGTAAAAATTGGATGGCCATTACAGGCAAGCCATTGGCCGCCACTGCGGGTTCTATGATTTTTCAAAAAGGCGGGAATGCGGTGGACGCTGCTTGTGCTATGTTGGCTTCCACTTGTACTATGTGGGATGTATTAAGCTGGGGTGGTGAAACACAAGCTTTGATTTATAATCCTAATACTAAAAAAGTCATTGCTATTAATGCAATGGGGGTAGCTCCAACGGGCGCCACTCCCGAATTCTTTAAAAGCAAGGGATATAATTTTCCTCCTGAGTTTGGGGCTTTAGCAGCTACCACTCCTGGTACTCCAGGGGGCATTTGTTATATGCTTTCTAATTATGGAACGATGAGTTTGAAAGAAGTATTAGCTCCTGCAATGGAATTAGCAGCAGGCTATCCTATTGATGCGCAAACGGCTAATAGCATGGAAAAGGGAAAAGCTAAAATTAAAGAATGGCCTTATAGTAAGAAAGTTTTCTTGACGCATTTAGGTCAAAAAAGAGAAGCACCGGAAGCAGGTGAAATTTTTGTTCAAAAAGATTTGTTGAATACTTTACAAAAAATGGTTGACGCCGAACAGGACGCATTAAAAAAAGGAAAAACTCGTAAGGAGGCTATTGCTGCTGCTTATGATCGTTTTTATAAAGGAGATATTGCAGACGAATTTGTAAGAGGTGCACAAGAACAAGGTGGTTTAATAACTAAGCAAGACTTGGCAAATTGGAAGCCAGTGGAGGAAGCCCCAACACATATTAACTATAAAGGAATTGAAGTTTATAAATTACAACAATGGACCCAAGGTCCTGCTTTATTACAAGCGTTGAATATTTTAGAAAATTTTGATTTGAAAAGTATGGGATATAATTCTTCAAGATATATCCATACTATTTATCAAGCAATGAATTTAAGTTTTGCAGACCGCGATTTTTATTATGGTGATCCAAGTTTTGCCGTGAATCAACCAATGCAAGGATTATTGAGTAAAGCATATGCTAAACAAAGAGCGTCAGAAATTAATTTTGTTGCTAATAATCCAAATGCAGGCCCAGGGGATCCTTATCCTTTTGAAGGGAAACAAAATCCATATTTAAACTTATTGAAGTCAAGAGGTTTTACTCCAACAGTTGATTCAAGTAAGTCAAGAAGCTTTGTTCCGTCGCATGACGCAGTGGCCATGGTAAGCAAACCAGATGCGGAATACCTGGATCGTTTATGGCGCGGCACTACCACAGTGGAAGCTGCTGACAAAGAAGGCTGGGTAGTTTCTATTACGCCTAGCGGTGGCTGGTTACCTGCTGTAATTGCAGGAAATACTGGAGTGGGTATGAGTCAACGCATGCAAAGCTTTGTGTTGGATTCTAATATCAATCCATTTAATGTAGTGGCTCCTGGTAAAAGACCTAGAGTTACTTTAACACCTAGTTTGGCTTTGAAAGACGGTAAACCCATGATGGCTTTTGGTGTACAAGGTGGAGACACACAAGATCAAAATTTATTACAATTTTTCTTGAATGTAGTGGAGTTTGGAATGACAGTACAAGAAGCTACAGAAGCCGCTAATATTAACACGAATCAATTATGGCTTTCTTTAGGGGGCTCTAAATTAGAAGATAGAAAACCTAAGCCAGGTAATTTATTATTGAATAATAATGTCCCTGACTGGGTTCGTAAAGACTTACGTGGAATGGGGTATAGTTTAAGTTTTGAAGAAAGAACAAGCGGTCCTATTAATGCGATACTATTTGATTGGAAACATGGTAGCATTTGGGGTGGAAGCTCTAATCATGGCGAAGATTATGGAATTGGTTGGTAATATTTATTAAATATTATGCAAAAAAAGGGAGACTCTTTGGAGTCTCCCTTTTTTTATAAGTAGTAATTCTTTATTTAGGTGTCACAAAATAATCCACCACAAAAACCTTATCCATATGTGGTTTTAAAACTGTTTGAAATGCTTTATGAGCAGGCTCTTGTTGATAACTCATTAAATCTTTCTCTGAACTAAAAGTCAACACAAAGCAATGCGTAAAGCCTTGATCTAAATGTTCTGGGCTCATATTCATTCCCCATTCCATATTTTTTACTTGCGGAACTGTGCCATATAAATTATTAAAAGCTTTTGTTACGGCGGCTACTTCTTCTTTAGTAGAACTTGCTTTAAAAGAAAACAATACCACATGTCTTAATTGAGTTGCAGGAGCTTTAGTGTGTTGTGCAAATAAGCTGGAAGTTGATAAAGCAATGACAAGTAGTAGTAATATTTTTTTCATTTGAATTTGTTTTTATTATTAATTAGTGGTTGGTTTATAAAAATTGAATTGGATTGTCACAGATTCTGAAATCTTCATTAAATGTATTCATTAATATTACATCTTGTGCATCTAATTTAAAATCGAGGGCTCCAAAGTTTTCAAGTAGTCTTTCTTTTTTAGAAGATTTTGGAATTGTAGACACCCCGTGTTCAATATGCCATCTTAAAACTATTTGTGCTGGTGTTCTTTGATACTTGTCACAAAGGCTTATCAACCTTGGATCATTAAACTTTTGCCCTCTAGTAATGGGAGAATAAGATTGTAACTGAATACCACCTGCTTTACAAAAAGCTAATTCGTCTTTTAAAAATAACCAAGGAGAAAATTCAATTTGATTCACTGCTGGCGTAATAGTTGCGTAGGTTTTTAATTCTTCTAAAAAGGGAATGGTGTAATTGGCAACCCCAATAGCTCGAACCCTTTTTTCTTGATATAGTTTTTCAAGGGCTAGCCATGATTCTTTTCTACCTTCTTTAATAGGCCAATGTATTAAATATAAATCCACATAGTCTTGATCTAATTTTTTTAAGCTTGCATCAAAGGCTTTCAGGGTTTGCTCAAAACCATGGTCGGTATTATTCAACTTGGTAGTTAAAAATAGGTCTGCTCTTTTTACTTGACTATTTTTTATGGCAGTACCAATTTCCTTTTCATTCTCATACATGGAAGCAGTGTCAATCAAACGATAACCAATTTCCAAAGCAGTCTCCACTGCTTGCGTGGCTTCGTTTTGATACATATCATAAACACCTAAGCCCAACAGGGGCATTAAAATACCATTATTGAGCTTAGTGTTATTTGTATTATCAGTATTACTTGTAATTACAATATTTTTATTTTGCATTCATTTAATTTAATTACCATTTTTCGAGACCCAATAATTTTTTTCCTAAATCTGATAATACAGCAGTTTCATATTTTGTTTGTTCCCAGTTTCTTGGATCTCCAGGGAATGCATAGCCTTCTGGCGCTACTCTATTTTTCCAAGAACTAACTCGCCATTCTTTTAAAGCGTCATTGTCTTCCTCTGCAGGCATCATTGAAATATATTGTGCTATACGAACCTTGTCCTCACTTCTATTTGCTCTAATACCGTGTGGCTCCAAGCTATTAAATATCAATAAATCACCGGCTTCTAATTTTACTTTTTCTGGCTCAAACTGGGTAGTGTCTGGTAAAAAACGATGGCGGTCTTCTGGTTGCGTTAATTTCCAGGTATCATAAGTTCTGAATAGTTCTGGGATACATTGGAAGCCTCCCATGTTTTCGTCTGTTTGGTCTGCTAAGGCTAACACACCTTGTACGTTTACTGGTTTTGTTTCCGGATCATAATCCCAATGTATAAAACCTTTGTATTCAAATCCTGGTTTGATAGGAAAATTCAAATTAGCTCTGTCAATAGTTACCCACAGTTTTTCTGTTCCCCATATATCAGCAAAAGCATCATATACTCTTTGCATTTGTCTATTATTCCAAAAGTGTTGGTTGTTATAACACTCTACCATTCCGGTATAAGCCAATTCTTTCATTTGCATTTCAGCCCTAGGCGCTGTATACCAAGTATCTTTATTATTGGGGTCCTTATCCTCAAACTCCCAAATAAATTGAGCTGTTGCCAACGCTTGTTCACGCGGCACTGCATTTTTAATAATTACATATCCATTATGTTTCCAAAATTTCCAATCTTCTTCAGATAATACTTTTAAGGGTTCCCCGTTAGCGCGTAGGTTTAAACTTGTAGCACTACTTTTTGCAGTAGAAGGATTTCCTGGAATGTCCTTGTGGGCATTGGTATTGGGTGCCATTGTTGGTACCATTGATTTATTTTCCATAGCAAGTAATTGTTTGATAAAGTAAATGTACGCCTCAATGCGTACTTCAAATTTTGCCTAAAATGGCTAAAATTTGCTCAATATTGATAAAATGGCCATAAATTGGGCTTAAGTCAGTTATTTTAGTCATAATGAAGTTAAGCTTAGAAAATATAAAACCGGACGAAGGCAGTTCTTTCAAAATACTGCTCACCCCAAAATTGAATGAAATATTCTACTGGCATTTTCATCCAGAAATTGAATTGGTGTATGTGGAAGCGGATAAAGGTGTTCGACATATTGGCGACCATATTAGCACTTACGAGGGAAGTGATTTAGCCTTGATTGGTTCTTATATCCCCCATTTGAACTTTGACTATGGGGTAAAAGCGGTTGTTGAAACAGTAGTGGTGCAGTTTAGAGAAAATTTTTATGAAGACTCTTTTTATAGACAACCCGAAATGCAGTCGATTTATAATTTATTTGAAAAAGCAAAAACAGGAATTGCATTTTTTGGAGCGACTAAAAAAGAAGCAGGAATACAATTAAAAAAATTATCAAGTATTCCTCCCTTTGAACAAACCATATTATTGATTCAGGTTTTTAACTTACTTGCAAATAGTAAAGAGTATACCTTATTAAATACAAGACCTATTGCGAAACATGCAGTTTTAAAAGACCAAGAGCGAATGCATAAAATTTATCAATATGTTGAAATGCATTTTAATAAACCTATAAAAATTAAACATATAGCCGAACATGTAAATTTAACGGACGCTGCATTTTGTAGATATTTTAAAAAATCGGCTAAGCTAACTTACACAGATTTTGTAAATCAATACCGAATTAATTTTTCAAAAAAATTATTACTGCAGGATAAGAATGTTACTGAAACATGCTATGATGCTGGATTTGAGAGCCTTTCTTATTTTAATAAAACATTTAAAAAGATAACTGGTGAAAATCCTTCTGCATTTAGGAAAAGGAAAGGAATGGATTAAATAATTTTAGCTTATAATTTTCCCGTCTTCCATTTTGATAATCCTATTGGTACGCTCAGCAAAACTTTCGTCGTGTGTTACAATTAGTAAAGTTTGATTTAATTCACTTACTAGCTTTGTAAAAATTTCAAAAACCTTATCACTATTCTTTTTATCTAAATTTCCCGTTGGCTCGTCCCCCATTATAATATGCGGATCATTAATTAAAGCTCTTGCAATGGCTACTCTTTGTTTTTCGCCACCAGAAATTTGATTTGCTTTTTTGAACGCCAATTTTTCAATATCTAATATTTTTAATTTTTCATAGGCCCTATGTTCAATTTCTTCCTTGGAGTATTTGGCTAATTTTTGTCCAGGCAACATTACATTCTCAAGTACATTAAACTCATTCAGTAAGTAGTGAAACTGAAAAACGAATCCAATTTTTTCATTTCTAATTTTAGCTAAAAAGGACTCATTGCTTTTGGGCATGATTTCTTGATCTATAAAAACTTCGCCTTCATAAGCCGTATCCATGGTAGATAAAACATATAATAAAGTAGACTTACCACAACCAGACTTTCCGGTAAGCGACACAAAATCACCCTTGTTGATAGAAAAATTGATATCTGAAAGCACTTTGATTCGAACTGGGTCCTCAAAGTATTTATTGATTTGCTTGGCTTCTAGTATTATCTGGCTCATGTGTCTATTTACCTCTAATTATGATAACAGGATCTATCTTACTTGCTTTGCGTGCTGGGAACCAACCTGCAAAATAAGTAGTGATCAATGAAAATATAATGCCAATAATATAAAAATTGGGATTGTAATTAATAGGATAGGTCTTGATAGTAGGAAGTGCCGCTGTTACAAAAGGTATTTGGTCAATTATGGAGGATATGATGAATCCAAATAAAAGTCCTACAAGCCCTCCGAAAACCCCAATACTTAGAGCGATATAAATGAATATGCTTTTAACGTCGGTACCTGAAAATCCAGTTGCTTTTAAAATGGCGATAGAATCCATTTTCTCAAATATCATCATATTCAGAATATTGTAAATTCCAAATCCTGCAACAACAAGTAACGTAATTCCAACCGAGTAGGATATTAGTGTTCTTATAAAACTACCAGTTTCAAATTGTGAATTTGCAGTTTGAATATCTTCTGCATCTAATTCATATATTCTTGCATATTCTTTTGCTAAGGAAGGAGCTAGTAGTATATCTTTTAATTTTATATCAATTGCAGTAATATAATCATTCGGTTTTATTAAAACTTTTTGTACGGTTTTAATAGAAGTATAACTTTGTACGTCATCAAAATCCTTTAGTCCAGACTGAAAAATTCCTACTACTTTTAATTGAAACCTTTCTCCAGTTGAAGTAGATATTTGAACAATATTACCAAGAGAAGCTGTTAGCTTCTCTGCCAAACCCTTACCTAAAATAATAGTATTAGATTCGTTATTTAAATTTACTGCATTGCCCGAAGTTACATATTCGTCAAAGTGAAATAGCTTTGCTTCCTTTACCGGATCTATCCCATTTAATGCACCGGTAATTTCAGAACTCCCATTATTAAAAAAAATTTGTGCGGTAAGTCTTGGGGTATAACCTAACACTCTATTATCAAAATCTAAATTTTTCATGATTGCACCGCTGTTGTAAATAGCAACCCTTTTGGCATCTGATTTTATGGAACTAATAAAATTATGCTTATCCTTAAATGCAGCTTCATTATTTACTGGCTGATTTTGGTTGGGTTTAATATCATTGTAAAGCTTAACATGAGGTGTTCTATTTAATATTAATCCGTCTAGTAAGTCATTTAGCCCAGACATAAAACTTAATAAGGTAATAAACATCGCGATACTAAAAGTAACACCAGTGGCTGCTACAAGGGTTTGTCTCCATCTTGCCAATAATAGGGCTTTTGCAATATTAATAAGTATACCTTTTTTCATTATGGCTTTACTATCTCATCTTTAATAGTGATGCCACTAATGATTTCTACTTTTTCATAATCCATTAATCCAGTTACTACTTTTCTTTTTTCTTTGTTTAATAAAATAACAAAGTTGTCTTCCAATAAGTAAGCTCTAGGAATGGTTATTACTTTAGGCTTAACCTCTATAATTATATTTGATTCAGCAGATAAGTTTGGATAAATATTTTCTGGTGTTTTCACAAAACTAGCTTCCGCTTTAAAAGACTTTGAACGCTCATTCATAATTGGATAAATCTTATCTAGCGTGGCTTCAAAAGTTTGCCCTTTATAACTATCCATGTTAATTAAAACTTTAAGACCAGGCCTTACTTTTGCAATATCAAATTCATCAATTTGTAATTCAATATAAAAATTAGACGCATCACCTACAACTGCTATTGCAGACTGGGTAGTTGCCATTTCTCCTTTTTCTTTATTAATATTATAAACCTTTCCATTTATTTGACTTTTAATAATAAAGTCATTCATATTAACAGCGCTAATTGCAACATTTTTTGACGATTGACTAGTTTGAAAGTCTAATTGTTTTTTTAAATCAGCTAATCTTAATTTGCTTGCTTGAAATAAACTTGTTGCATTTTTATAAGACAATGCTCTTTGATCTAATTCATTTTTTGTACCAATTTCTTGTGCCCACATTTTCTTTTGCCTATCTAATAAAGAAGCTTCATTATCCATTTTTAAGGTAGCAACCTCCAATTCTGTTTTGGCTTGTTGTAATTTTTCTACATTGGATTGTATTGAATTATAATTTGCTGCAATTTTTGCATTTTCGTAATTTAATGCAGCATTAGCATTATTCAATTTTATAATTGGCTGCCCTTTTTTGACTACTTGACCCTCTATTACAAAAATTTCTTCTACTATCCCATTCACTTTTGTAAAAACGTCGTATTGATTTTTGCTTTTTATAGTTCCTGAAGCATAAACAGAGTGTGTAATACTTTCTTCAATAGGATGAATAATTGAAACTTTATTCTCACATGAAAAAAATAAAACTATGGTGCTGCTTACTAAAATAAATTTTAGTAAAAATGAATGTTTAAAAGTCATGTCTAAAGTTAAGACAAATCTTGAGTTTATTTGCTTGATACTTTGAATACAATCTTTTTGGTAGCATCAATTTTAAGCCAAACAAATGCACCTAGAAGGACAATAATTCCTATCCATAATACAGGAAGATAATATCCATACTTGGCTGCCATGTAGCCAAAGAATACAGTACTAAAATAGGCGCCGGTTAATCCTGCACTATTCATAGATCCAGATATGGTTCCACTCTTGTCTCCACCCATATCCATAGCAACAGCCCAAGCAACTGGTGCTGTAACATCCATGAATGCCATACCAAAACCTAAAGCAATAATGGCGGTTAAATTATCCGTAACTAAAGCGGCACTTATAATACATAGTCCAGATACAAATAAACCTATCATAGGTACAATTCGCCTTCCCCATTTCTTACCCCATTTTAAACAAGCTTTATCGCTTAGCCACCCTCCAGTAAAGCATCCAATAGCTGCTAATAAATAAGGAATAGAAGAGGCCCAAATTAAAGTTTCCTTAGGGATGTTTCTCCCTTTTTGTAAATAAGTATGAAACCAACTTTGGAAAAAATAAGCACCTATTGCATAGCAAACATACATGCCTAATAAAAACCAAAGGTTACTGCTTTTAAATCCACTAGCTAAGGAGGTTTTCTCTTGTTGGACCTTAACAGGAAGGTCTCGATGGTCTAAAATATATTTTAACTCAGCGGGATTAATATTTTTTGATTGAGTAGGATCTTCTTTATGCCAAAAAACCCAAAACAAGGTCCATATAATACCAACCACTCCTAAGACATAGAATGACATTCGCCAACTAAAGTGTTCTTGAATGGGCAATACGATAAATGGGGTCAAAGCTGCTCCTAGTCGGGAAGCACCCCATATGACTGCTTGAGCACGTCCTCGTTCAAAACTTGGGAACCATTTTGATAACACGATAGAAGTATTTGGGTAAGCTCCTGCTTCCCCCATTCCAAATAAAAATCGAACCACTATTAACATCATGAATCCGTTGGCGAAACCAGTTAAGATGGTAAATAAGGACCACCATATAACCACCCGAATTAATATTTTCTTTCCTCCAAACTTGTCACCCAGCCAGCCAGTGGGCACTTCAAATGCTGCATAGGCTATTGTAAACATACCCAGTATCCAACCCCATTGTACGGTACTAATATGTAATTCATCCATGATATTGGCACTAGCACTTGATAAAGCTACCCTGTCCAAAAATGTAATCATGGATAAAAGAGATAAGACTAATAAAACTTGGTACCGTTTTTTCATATTAGCAAGTTACTAAATAATAATAATTATAGTGAACTTGTAATATTCCCAAGGGGCTTTTGAATCCACCTGAATTTTGTTCCATATTACCGAATAGGAACATATTATCAGTTATTCTTTCAAAAATTAAAATCAAGTTTTTTTAATTTTATTCAAATAAAATAATACCAATGAAAAAAATCCTCTTCACAGCTTTAGTAAGTACTTTATTGTTTGCCTGTAATAATGAAGCAGCCAAGAAAGAAAAAATCGCCAATGACAACATTAAGTTTTATGGTAATGTTTGGGAAGTAGCTATTAATGAAGGCAGATTGAGTATTCTAGATACTGCTTATACTGCAGATGCTGTTTTACATACTAAACCTGAAATTAAAGGAAAAGAAAACTGTAAAGCTTATTACGCAAACTATGTAACGGGATTTTCTAATAGACAATTTATTGTAAAAGATATATTTGCTCAAGGAAACAAATTGACAAAATATTGGCAGTTCAAAGGGAAGCACACCGGTAACTTTTTTGGTATACCAGCTACCAATAAGGATGTTGATGTAATTGGATGCACAATTGCTACAATAGTTGATGGAAAAATTACAGAAGAGCAAGACTTTTTTGACAATCTTGAATTTATGCAACAGCTTGGTTTAATGCCTCGTTAATTATTAACTACAATTGATTTTATAAAAGCGGAAGGGGTTATTCCCTTTCGCTCTTTAAAAGCATCAATAAATTTTGACCTAGAAGCAAATCCCGCATTACTTGAAATAGCTTCAATTGTTAAGTCATTTGCACGGCCCTCCTCAATTAATTTACATACAAATTCAATTCTAATATTTTTTCTCCATTCACTAAAACTAATATTTAAGTTTTTGTTGAAGTAATTAGAAATGATACGTTCAGGCACCTTCAGGTCAAATGACATTTGAGAAAGTGAGAAGTCCTTTTGAATAAATGGAGCTTCTATCAAATAACCGGTTAATATATTCTCAAAATCAGGATTAACAGAAGCTTCCTTCATTTTTTTGGGAATGATAGATTTGATCTCCTCAATAATACTATCTTTTCCTTCCTCTACTTTATATGAAATATTTCCGTAAAGAATTTTAGGAAATAAGAAAAGAAAAATATTTTGCATAAAAAATCCCCCGCCACAAATCTCAAAATAGTATTTCATCGAAAATATTTGAGTAGACGGAATACCTAATATAGTGAAGTGGTAGCCGTATAATGTTGTCATATGACCAATACTATTTACCGCAATAACTATCTGAATAAAACTTAAAAGGTAAATCCATCTTTTAATCATAGCATGATTAGAAGGAAGCTTTCCAAAGCTTTTAAGCGTCTTCCTACTAAAGCTAAAAAAGTAACCAATCGACAAAAGGGAGTATATCAACAAATGAATCGACCTAGAGAATAGGATAAACTCGAAGGAGGTAAAGTAGAAGTTTAAAGTATAATTTTTGGTAATATTTACAATTTCATGAGCAATTCTAGCTTTTTCATTAAAGGGGAGCGTGGTAAAAGGGAGGCAATTGATAATGGTAAGGAAG
>CALPWK020000026.1 GCA_943327245.2 Comamonas sp. lk
ACTAACCCAGGCCTTTTTATTGGGGTAAAGTGTAAGCAATTTTTTTATGGCTTTTGCCTCGTCTAGACAAGGTATTGTTTCAAAAGCTAAAATATCTGCATTAGTATTTGCAAGAACAGCTAGCCTGTCTGCATGAAAATTTATTAAATTATCTAAAGTAACACCATAGTTCCCATGGTATTCAGACCCATCCGCTAATGATGCTCCATATGGACCAATGGAAGCTGCTATTAAAATGATTCGTTTTGTACCCTTTCCTTTGCTTGATAAAAATTCTTTTCTTGCCGCTTCCGCAATTAAAACACTCATCTCCATCAACTCGATTGTTGCTTTTCTTGTATACCCTTGTTTTTCAAACCCTTCAAAACTTGCTTGGTAAGTAGCGGTTGTAATTACATTTGCTCCAACTTCTAAATAATCAAGTTGAACCTGTTTAATTAAATCAGGGTCTTCCTTTAACAACTTGGCGGACCATAGTGAGTGATTTAAATTTGCTCCTCTAGCTTCTAATTCGGTAGCCAAGGCTCCGTCTAAAATTATTACTCCTTGTTCCTTTAAAATTTTCTCAAAACTATTACTCATTATAAAAATTAAATTGTTTATTTCCCAATACAAAATTTAGAGAAGATGAAATCTAATTGATCCTCATTCGTTATTTGTCCTGTAATGGTTCCTAAATAATGTAATGCTTGTCTAATGTCAATTGCAAGTAGGTCTCCTGTGACTTCATTAATTAACCCAGTTTCAACGTCATTTAAGGCAAGTAATAATTTTTTCAATGAACTTGCATGTCTTGCATTCGTAACTATAGTACCTTCTTTATTCAAACCTTCTCCTACAACCCTTTTATGCAATTCGTTTTCAAGCGATATTATATTGTCCTTATCCTTTGCTGAAATGAATATCACGTCTTTCAATATTGGGTCTTGTAAAATACTTTGATCTTTTAATAAGTCTATTTTATTGCCTACTAATATTAATTTGTCTTCTTTAATTTCCTGTCTCCAATTCTTTACTTGTTCTATACTTGCGTCATTAATATCAAATAATGCAATTACAATATCGGCAGCAGTAATTTTCTCCCTACTCTTCTCTATACCCATTTGCTCGATACTGTCGTTTGTCATTCCTCTTATACCTGCAGTATCAATTAGTTTATATAATACTCCTTGTATATTTAAATATTCTTCCACCGTGTCTCGGGTTGTTCCAGGAATTTCACTTACCAATGCCCTGTTCTCGTTTAAGAATGTATTTAATAAAGTCGACTTACCTGCATTCGGTTTTCCAACAATAGCAACTTGTACCCCATTTTTAATGACATTGCCTAGCTTGAAGGAATCTAACAAGGCCTGCGTTTTAAATTGCAATTGTTGTACTAAAATTTCTAATTCTTTCTTGTTTGCAAAAGCAACATCCTCTTGAGAAAAATCTAATTCTAATTCAATCAATGCTGAAAACTTTATCAATTTTTCACGCATTAATTGTAAGTCATTAGAAAAGCCTCCTTTTAAATTATACAAAGCCGTTTTTCTAGATGCTTCGGTATTACTTGCAATTAAATCTGCCACCGCTTCCGCTTGCGTTAAATCCAATTTGCCATTTAAAAAAGCCCTTTGTGTAAATTCGCCAGGCTTTGCCATTCTAGCACCCTGTTCTATCATGAGTTGCAATATCGCGTCCTGTATATAAGGAGATCCATGACATGCAATCTCTACCACTTCTTCCCCAGTATAAGATTTTGGGGCACGATAAATAGTTACTACTACTTCGTCCACTACTTCTATCCCATTTAATAATTTTCCATAATGAACAGTGTGAGTAGGTTGATTAGCTAAACTTTTTTTAGAAAATACCGACCCAACTATGTGAATTGCGGCTTCACCACTTAATCTAATAACCGCAATCGCCCCTAATCCTGGTGCTGTAGCCAATGCTACAATGGTATCATTCCATGTACTTAGATTCTCACGCATAAAGCAAAGGTAAATCCTATTAATTATATAATAGCAAATGGATAAAAAACAAAAATGCCAGCTTTTAAGGGCTGGCATTTTAAAATTATATAGCGAAAGTTTTTCAAGCCTTATATTTTAAATATTGGCTCTACTTAAACCTAACTAATCTTCAGAAACTTGGAAAACAATTGCTTGACGGTGACGGTAAATTACATTACGGCCATTTTGAACAGCTGGTTTCCATTTTGGACCTCTTGTAATTACGCGAACAGCTTCTTCTTTAGTGCCATATCCAGGATCGTTTTCAGCTTTAACATCACTGATAGAACCATCTCTTGATACAACGAAAGAAACCACAACACCGTATTTACCAGAAGGAGCTCCATTTTCTACTGGCAAGTCTCTGTTCAAAGTTCTCTCTAGATAACGAATCCAACCAGACTGACCTCCAGGGAACTCAGCAGGGATTTGTACCACAGTGAAAATTTTATCAGTTTCTTCCTCAGGAGGGGCAGCAACACCAGTACTTTGTTCTACTGGAGCTACGATACCTTCATCTTTGGTACCTTCTTGATTAAATGAACCAATCTTGGTATCCTCCAATTTCTCAACTTCCTTGATTTCGTCTTCTTCTTTTACTTCCGCATCTTTTACAATTTTCGGAGGTGTAAATTTAGTGACTTCCACTTTTGGAGGTTCTACTTTTGGTGGAGGCGGTGGTGGTGGTGGTGCTTTTTTCTCTTCTTGTTGAACATTTTCCAATGACATATCAACAGCTATGATTTCAGTCTTAGGCTTTTTGATACTATTTGAAATAATGGTTCCACCTCCGAGTAAAAGAACTACCGCGATCATCCCAATCAATCCAGCTTTAAGACGCTTATTATACGTTTTACGTAAATCATAAGCGCCATACTCCTTGTTTTTGCCTTCGAAAAGAAGGTCAAGAATATCTGCGGTTAATATTTTATTTGTATCCATTTTTAATGCTTTTAATTGCTTGTAGGAGGTTGTGCACTTTTGTCAGATATAGAAACTAATGTAGCTTCATCTTTTCCAATATCAACCAATGCATATTTTTTAACTACATTAATAGCCATCTCATCCAAGATATCAATTACGTTTTGATACGTACATTCTTCACTTGGTTTAATTACTACTACTAAGTCTTTTTCTGGATTGGTCGGATCCGTTGCACGACTTCTAACGTCAGCTTTCTTTTTCATGATTACATCACGAATTGAATTTTCACCATTGTATGAAGCAGATTTGAAATTATTACCAGAAGCATCCACTTTAAGCTGTCCTTCGTAATAATAAATGTGATTGTCTGCACCCATTATGATGGTAAGTACTCCTGATTCTTTGGCCTTATTCTGGTCTTCAGGATTTACTTTATCATCTGGTAAAATCAACTTCATGGCTGTAGGTTGGCTCATGGTTGTGGTAAAAATGAAGAAGGTAATCAATAAGAAACCTAAGTCCACCATTGGTGTTAAATCCACACGAGTAGATAACTTTTTTCCTTTCTTGACCCCTGGTCCTTTCTTTTTATGTCCACCACCCGAGGTATCTAATTCTGCCATATCGATAGCTTTTAATTAGTTTAAAATTTAGTTTTCCTGTTTTTCTCCACTCATAGACTTTTTCCATAAATCCGATCCAGTTGGAGCGTTTTCAGGATTGGTAATCATCAAGAATTTTTGAATTTCGTTGTTCTTGAACGCTTGCATTACACTCTTAAATGCAGGATATTTAGCAAGATTGTCCCCTTTTAATAAAAGGTCCATTTTGCCTCCAGCATATGCTTCGTTTAATACTTGCATCCATACGGTTAATTCATTATTCGTGCTGTCCTTGCAAGGTATACCTGGCAATTTATCACCAACTCTAGCTTCTTCTGGAAGAGCTAAGAAAGAATTCATTCCTGCAAAAGAAGATCCAATGAAACCAGCTTTTTTGAAAGCAGGTACGTTGATTCCTAAATTACGAGAAGCATTCAATGAATTGGCTACCAATTCTCTCTTTTGCTCATCATCTATAGTAAGAAATACTTTACCATCTTTAGTTATCGTAACTAAAACGAAATCCTTAGTTGGAGCCACTTTTGCTGCTACTGAACTTGGAGTAGTCACCGCAATAGCTTCCGCTGGCTTGAACTTAGTTGTTAAGATAAAGAAAGACAATAAAAGGAAAGCCACATCGCACATGGCTGTCATGTCGATGACGGTACTCTTACGAGGTAATTTGGCTCTACCCATTGTATAGTCTTTTTATATAGTTATAAGGTTTTACCCTTATTAAATGAATTGTTATCTACTATTTGTAGTTTGCTGCGAAGCTTTGAGTTAAAGTAAATCCAGACTCATCGATACCGTATGTAATACCGTCAATACTTGTAGTAAACACGTTATACATAATGATAGCAACTGCAGATGTACCAATACCCAATGCTGTATTATACAAGGCCTCAGAGATACCTTGAGATAATTCACGAGCAGCTTCTCCACCACCTTCTTCTCCTAATTTAGAGAAAGAACGAATCATACCTAATACCGTACCGAACAATCCTAATAAGGTTGCAACTGATGCGATAGTTGATAAGAATACTAAGTTCTTTTCTAACATTGGTAATTCTAGTGCTGTAGCTTCTTCAATTTCTTTTTGAATGTTTAATACTTTTTGATCAGTATCTAATTCTGTGTTTGAAATCATCTCCTTGTACTTTTTCAAACCAGCCTTCATTACATTACCTACAGAACCTTTTTGCTTGTCACACTCCACTAAAGCTTTGTCTACTTCTTTGTTTGCTAAGTGAAATTGTACTTTACGCACAAACTCTGTAATGTTACCAGAACCAGCAGCTTTTTTGATTGTCAATAATCTTTCAATAACGAAAGTTAAAACGATCAACAAACTACCAATTAAGATAGGAACGATGATACCACCCTCATACATCTTAGTCAAATTTCCTTTTGGTCCTTTGTGTGCAGGCCAGAATCCACCACTTGGATCAGGATTTGTAAAGTTACTTGCATTACCTAATACGAAACGCCAGATAGAGTATCCAATGATAATACAAAGGATTGGTGCTAATGTTGCAACAAGATTACCGCTCTTTTGAGGCTGTGCTGCATTCTTAGAAGCAGCTGCTGTTGCAGTTGGTTTAATCTCAGCCATGATTCAATTGATTTTTGGTTTAAATAAAAATTTATAAAAAGATGTTTCCCCTTTTGACTATTGGTTAGATTTCACTCAAATCTTTCCTCACTAGTTTCTAAGGGCTTACAAAATAGTAAATAAATTGATTGAAACAAATTTCAAACGAATTTTTTATTTAAAAATTAAAGATTTTTTCTCCCTCAGAATTTAAAAAACCAATTTCGTTAATTACTATAAATAAATTAAATGTAATATAACCGAGAATCTTTCTATTTACTATTCTTTGTGTCAAAATGACAATATGATAAATTAGGATGCGTTTATCGTTATTTATATTAAATCGGCAGCCTTTGTATGGGGTCAATTGTGTTCTGTCTAAGCATTCTTCCTGTATTAGCCTTGATTGGTGCCAAAAATGGGGGTTCGACCGCCTTTGATAGCTAACGCACGTAAGGAAGGATGGGTCCGAAAAATGCACTTAACCTACTATTCGTAACGTAATGCGTTAATTGGGTTTAAAGAAGCAGCTTTCATAGCTGGATAAATTCCGGCTGCTAAGCCAACGATAGTGCAAATTACAATGCCTATAATTACCCACATCCAAGGTATTACAAATCCAGTATGCAATACTAAGCTGAATATATTCCCAACCAAGACTCCTAGTATAATTCCAAATACTGCACCTAAGATGCTAATTAAAATACTTTCAAATAAAAACTGACGACGTACGTCTTTTTTCTTTCCTCCTATGGCTTTAATTAATCCTACTTCTCTTGTTCTTTCATTTACGGCTACTAACATAATATTCATTAAACCAATAGCTGCCCCAATCAAAGTAATCATCCCGATTGCACCCGCAGCTCCACTAATACCTGCCAAGAATCCAATAAACATTTCTGCGAATTTATCACTTTTGTCAATCACGAAATTATCTGTCTCCGAAGGAATTAGTCGTCTCGCTTTTCTCATCTGCTCTGTAGCTTCGTCTATAGCTGGTTCCAACTCTGTTACGTTAGTCACCATAACGCCTAATTGATAAGAGGCATTCGTTTGATATTGTCTTAAATTCTTTATAGAAGTAATTACAACATCATCCTGTCTTAGCATAGCGCTTGAGCCCTTTGATTTTAATAATCCAATAACTCTGTATGGCTTACCACCAACCAATATGATTTTATCAACGCATTTTTCTGGTTTAGAAGGGAATAATTTCGAAGCCACGTTACTTCCTATGACGCAAACATTTCTTCCACTTTGAATATCTACTGCATTTAAATTTCTTCCTTCCGATAAAGTGTATCCGCTTACTGTTAAATAGTTTTCGTCTGCGCCCCACATACTTACTTGTGGATTTGTTTTTTTGTTTTTATAATGCAGCTCGTTATTTCCATTACCCCTTCTGTATACGCTTACTTGTGCTCTATTGAAACCATAATGTTCTTTAAAATATAAAGATTCTTCTAAACGAATAACTTTGTCAAGATTGGATTTTTTTTCCTTTAGCCCTTTTTTCGATTTAGAGAATTCTTCGTCATTACCAGGGCCGCCAAAACGTGCATTCATTTCCTTATATCGAATACTAAATGCATTCGCTCCCATAAATGAGAAGTTCTCTTTTAAGCTTTGATTCATAGCGGAAATGGCTGTAATAATTCCTATTAATGCCATAATGCCAAAAGCAATAATAGTAACGGTGATACCTGTTCTAAGTTTATTACTTCTTACAGTGCGCCATGCTAGAATAAAAGAGTCCTGAAGCGTCATAGTCATTTTTTATCTGAATGCTAAAGGTAGCACAGAATATACATTAGGACTTTTATTGGCTATATTATTTGAGGAACGGCTAAAAGTATAGATAATTGAACAGTAAGTTAGGGAAAACGCCAAGGACCAATAACAAAATGGCAATGACTAATAACTTGTAAGTATAGATTTTATCGACATCTTTTATTGCAGGCGTGCCTGGTATAAAGTACATTGCTTGAATAAGTCTGAAGTAGTAATATACGCTTACTGCTGCAAATAAGATAGCTACAATCACTAGCCATAAGCCAGCTCCCGCAACCATTATTGCATTCAACATATAGTATTTAGCAAAGAAGCCTCCAGTTAAGGGGATGCCAGCTAAAGACATTAAAAATACAGTTGTTAAGAACGCCAATAAAGGATGAGATTTCCCTAAACCATGAAATGCTTCAAAGCTATATTCTTTCATTTTAATTAATACTCCAAAAATTCCAATGGTAGCTAAAGAGTATACAACCATGTATAATAATAATCCTTCGTTTGCAAAGTCAGAAACACCATACAAAGCAAATAACATAAATCCAGCTTGCGCAATACTTGAATATGCTAGCATTCTTTTCACACTTCTTTGAAAAACCGCCGTTATATTTCCAACTAATAATGTAGCCACAATAACAAAAGACAATAAAAGCTCCCAAGAATTACCTAAGGATTTTGCTTGGCCATGGAATACTGTTATAAATGCAACAAACGCTGCAGACTTAACGATAGTTGCCATGAAGGAAGTGAATACAGTTGGCGCGCCGTCATAAACGTCTGGAGTCCAAAAGTGAAAAGGAGCTGCTGAGACTTTGAAGTTCATTGCAGCAAATATTAAAATCAATCCAGCTGATAATAAATATTGCTCGATTGCAAAACCTTTAGAAGGCACAATCTGAGGGACTTCTAGACGAAAACTGCCTGTAGCTCCATAAATAAAGGCGATACCTAATAACAAAATACCTGTTGAGAAAGAACCCATTAAAAAATATTTCAAGGATGCCTCGTTACTCAATAAATTCTTTTTGTCCGCGCCCGTTAAAATGTATAATGGTATTGATAAAATTTCAATACCAATAAATAACATTAATAAATTATCGAAGGAAGTTAAGATACTGGCTCCACATAAAATGAAAAAGAATAAGGCATAAAAATCACCTGACTGATGTCCTATTTGATCCACTTCTTCTCCATTAATCCAGATGTATAAGAAGGTTACAATAAATAATAAGGTATTAGCGTATAATCCAAACCTGCTAAATGACAACATGCCTTTAGTATCAAAGTCAATAACATACCAGCCATTCAATTGTGCTAGGTTGGCGACTATTAAAACCAAGAATCCAATCAAGGTTATATTTTTTTGAAGGCGTTCGCTTTTAATGCCCCAAGAACAAAACATTAATAGCACACCCAATAAAGCAGAAACGATTATAGCATTCATTACTAATTCTTTTAATTATTTGACAAACAACTGTTGTAAAGTGTCTTTAGTTAATTCAAACAAGGGTTGTGGATATACTCCAGTTACAAAAACAATAACTATAAGTACTATTAAAACCCCTTGTGCATTTTTGTTTGGAGCTGCCATTTTATTTACAGCCTCACTAACATTTCCATACGCTACTTTTTGAACCATATTCAAAGTGTAAATGGCAGCTAATACTACGCTTACTCCAGCAGCGGCAGCGATCCATGGATTATATTGAAACAAACTATTGAACATTAAAAATTCACCGACGAATGCGTTAGTTAATGGCAATGCAATATTAGCAAATGCAAAAGCCACTAATAAAATAGCTAGTGTTGGTTGCTTTTTTGCAAGCCCTCCCAAATTCTTCATAGACCTTGTGCCTGTTTGTTGCTCAATAATGTCTGCAATAATCCACAGCCCAAGAACATTGATACCATGAGAAAATAATTGTATTAAAACACCTTGTGTGCCAATACTTCTTTGTGTAAATAAGGTCGCACTCATTAAACCTATATGAGCTATAGAAGAGTATGCAATTAATCTTTTTATATCATCTTGTTTGATAGCAATAAAAGAAGCATATAATAATCCAATGACAGATAAGTCAATCACTAATATTGCATGACTACTAGCAGCTGCAGGGAATAGTGGCAATAACCAACGAATAACGCCATACAATCCCATCTTTACCATTACAGCACTTAATACCATTGTTACAGCAGTAGGAGATTGCTCATAAGCGTCTGGCTGCCATGTATGCAAAGGAAATATAGGCATCTTAATAGCAAATGCTACAAAGAACAAGGCAAAGGCAATAGCTTGTTGCGCTGCTGTTAAATTAGCATGCTTGAAAGATTCAATAAGGAAATTATGGTCTGCGGTTTTTGAATACACCAAAATGATTCCAATTAACATAAATAAAGAACCCAAGAAAGTATAAATAAAGAACTTAAACGTAACTGCAATTCTTTTTTCGCCACCCCAGATAGAACATAAAAAATACACAGGTATTAATGCAAGCTCCCAAAAGAAATAAAATAGTAATGCATCACCTGCTAAGAATACACCCATTAAGCCTGCTTGTGTAAATAACATTAATGATAAAAACACATTTTTACTGTCTACTATGTTTTTTCCTGTTGCAATGAAAATTGCAGGAAAGGCAATCGCAGTTAGTAAAATTAATATTTTAGAAAGGCCGTCTGCTTGTAAAACGAATCGACTATTCAATACCGGCAACCACGCTGCATCAAAAGCTCCAGTTGCATTTGTAAGAATATAAATAGCAGCGAATAAGCTAAGTAATGCTGCGCCTACGGCAACCAATTGAGCCTTGCCGTCCTGTTTTATAAATAATAAAACAATAGCTGCAATAATAGGTATAAGAAGAAATGAAAGTAAAAACATTGTTACTTAAGATTTTTGAGTCAATTGAATTAAGAATCGTAAAATAGAAATATCATTAAACCAAAGCACTAGCATTAATACAATTCCTAGTACCATGAATAATATATAATATCCAACCTGTCCACTTTGAACAAGTCTCATTTTACGTGCACTATATTGTACCAGTTTCCCAGTGCCGTTAACAGCACCGTCAATTACTGATTTCTCTATTACTTCTTTTAAGAAACCTGCGAATTTATTTAAGGGTTCTACAATTGCATTATGATACAATTCGTCGATATACCATTTATTATATAGGAACTTACCCAAAGCTGTTTGAGGTTCACCGTCCGTTTTTTTCTTGTAGATTACTACAGCTATAATTAAAGCAATTAAAGCAATAGTAACTGATATACCCATTAACATCCACTCTGTTTGATGAGACAATACTGTTTCATGAGATTCACCTACAATAGGCACTAATTGATGTGATAGCCAATGATGCCCTCCCATTAATTCAGGAACACCAATAGCACCTGCAATAGCACTAGCAATGGCTAATAAGATTAAAGGCAAAGTCATAGCAAATGGACTTTCATGCAAATGATGTGCTTGGTCTTGTGTCCCTCTAAACTGTCCTAAGAAGGTAGTTGCATATAAACGGAACATATAAAATGCGGTCATAGCTGCGCCAATAACTCCAAGTACCCAATAAATAGGACTCTTTGCAAAAGCAGCTGCTAAAATTTCATCCTTAGAGAAGAACCCACTGAAAGGAGGAACTCCAGCAATAGCGATGCAACCTATTAAGAATGTGATATGCGTAATTGGAAGTTTAGATTTCAACCCTCCCATTTTTCGAATGTCTTGTTCATGATGCATTGCATGTATTACAGAACCTGCTCCTAAGAATAATAAAGCTTTAAAAAATGCATGTGTGATTACATGGAATACGGCTCCTGAATAAGCGCCAACACCCAAGCCTAAAAACATATAGCCTAACTGACTTACTGTAGAGTATGCCAAAACTTTTTTAATATCATTTTGCTTAATTGCAATGGTAGCAGCTAATAAGGCTGTACTAATTCCAACAATTGCAATTACATGCCCTGTGAACTCACTTGCACTAAATAAAATATTAGCTCTTGTGATCATATATATACCTGCAGTTACCATGGTAGCAGCATGTATCAAAGCAGATACAGGCGTAGGACCAGCCATGGCGTCTGGCAACCAAGTAAACAAAGGTATTTGAGCACTCTTACCCATAGCTCCAACAAATAATAATAAAGTGATTGCAGTAATGTCTGTACTTGATAATTTAGCCAAACTTTCTGCAGTCAACACTTCACTATAACTAATGGTACCCAATTTCGCAATCAACCAAAATATAGCTAATAAGAAACCTAAGTCACCAATACGATTCATAATAAACGCTTTCTTAGCAGCGTAATTGAATGTATTATTAGTAAACCAATAGCCAATTAATAAATAAGAACATAAACCTACTCCTTCCCATCCTATAAACATGATAACGAAATTGTCTCCTAATACTAATAACAACATGGAGAATACAAACAAGTTTAAATAAGCAAAATAACGCGCATAATGAGGTGCTTCCTCTTCCTTCATATAAGCCGTAGAGTATAAGTGAATTAAAGCACCTACTCCAGTTATTACCAATAAGAATAAGCTAGACAAAGCGTCCACTTTTAAATCGAAAGGAATTTTTACAGTACTTGTATTGATAAAATCAAAAAAGTGAGCAGTTATTGGACCAGTTGCTTGCACATTAAAAAATGCAATTAAACTAAACACAAAAGACATTACTATATATCCTGTTGCTTTGTAAGCAACTATTTTTTTACTCCAAATATTGCGACCTAATCCATTGAATAAAAATCCAATCAATGGCCATAGTACTATAAATGCTATTATTATTTTCATGCGAAATGAATTAATTCTTTAATCTGTTTAAGAAATTGATATCTACTGAATGTGTATTACGATACATCATCACAATAATAGCCAAGCCCACACTTACTTCTGCAGCAGCTACTACCATAATAAAGAATACAAATATTTGGGCATCAATACCAATAGTAGTAGTTGGCGAGTTTAAATAAGCCGCTCCGTGATACATTTTTGAAAAAGCTACTAACAATAAGTTGACAGCATTTAACATTAATTCGATACACATAAAAACAATGATAGCATTGCGGCGTGTTAATACACCCACCACTCCAATACTAAATAAAGTCAAACACAAATAGATATAATACAATATAGGCATACCTAATAAATTTATTTTTTACCAATAATTACCGCACCTACCATAGCGCTTAAAAATAATACACTACTTATTTCAAAAGGCACCACATAGTCACTAAATAATGCTTTCCCTAATGGATGAATTAATCCAATAGTGCCTTCTTTTAATAATACTTGCTTCCCTTGCAATTGACTTGTTTGCTTTACCAATGCAATTAGTAAAGTCAAAAAGCTTCCGCCAGCAATAACGCCTGTAAATTTCACCAACAATTGTTTTTGTGGCTCACTATCTTTTTTGACATTCATTAACATGATTACAAATAAGAACAATACCATAATAGCTCCTGCATAAACAATGATGTTTACAATAGCTAAAAACTGCGCATTCAATAATATGTAATGTCCTGAGATGGCAAAGAATACTAGGATTAACCACAATACACTATGTATCGGATTCTTACTTACTAATACCATAATAGCACTTATTATAGCGAAAGCAGATAAGGCGTAAAATAAAATTTCTAATGTACTCATATCAATTAAGCTTCTACTCCTTTTGCCATTGCTAAAGCAGCAGCTTCAGTTTTTGGATTAGGAATTAATAAATCAGTTTTCCCATAAATAAAACCTTTACGTGTATAGTTAGCCGGTGCAAAAGTTTCGCTTAAATAAATAGCGTCTTTTGGACAAGCTTCCTCACATAAACCACAGAAAATACAACGCAACATATTAATCTCGTATTTTGCTGCATACTTTTCTTCTCTGTATAAACCTTCCTCCCCTTCCACTCTTTCTGCTGCTTCCATGGTGATAGCTTCCGCTGGACAAGCTACGGCGCATAGGCCGCAAGCAGTGCAACGTTCACGTCCTTCCTCGTCTCTATTCAAAACGTGCAATCCTCTAAACACTGGACTAAACTCACGTTTTTGCTCAGGGTAATGGATAGTGGGTTGCTTTTTGAACATATGACTAAATGTAATGAACATGCCCTTTATGATATTAATCAAATACAAACGCTCCCAGAAAGTCATTGGCTCTCGGTTAACGGCTTGTGCTTTGTTAGTTAATGCTTGCATATATATCCTACTATTTTTAAAATTATAATTTAGCTAAAATCACTGCTCCTGTTAATAATAAATTGAATAAGGCCAATGGAATCATTGTCTTCCATCCTAAATTCATCAATTGATCATATCTGAATCTTGGAATAGTCCAGCGAATCCACATAAACAAAAATATAAACATCACGATCTTGATTAATAAAGTTCCCACTCCAATTAAAGCAGCAATATTTGGAGCTACACTTGCTTCATTAAAAAACGGCAAGTCATATCCACCAAAATACATGGAAGCCATTATTGCGCTGCTCATGATCATGTTGATATACTCAGCGAATAAATAGAACCCCAATTTCATGGAAGAATATTCCTGATGGTATCCAAAGTTTAATTCGTTTTCTGCTTCTGGTAAATCAAATGGTGTTCTATTACATTCTGCTAAGGCAGTAATGAAAAATAATAAAAAGCCCAATGGTTGATATACAATATTCCAATAACGTCCAGTAACTTGTTCCTCTACAATTGTTTTTAAACTTAATGAACCTGTCGTCATTAATAAAGCAATCAAAGCTAAGCCCATTGCTAACTCATAACTAATTGCTTGAGAAGCGGCTCTTAATGACGACATTAAAGAGAACTTATTATTAGAAGCCCAGCCTCCAATCATAATTCCATATACACCCATACTTACCACCGCAAACACATATAAAATACCAATATTTACGTCTGCAATTTGTAATGCTACGTGACGGCCAAATACGTCTACTGCAGAGCCCCAAGGAATTACAGCGCAGGTCATTAAACTAGCAGTCATTGCCAATCCTGGACCTAATATAAATAGCCATTTGTTTGCTGCATTAGGAATAATCTCTTCTTTCATAATTAATTTCAATCCGTCAGCCAATGGTTGAAACAATCCAAAAGGACCTACTCTACTTGGACCTGGTCTATCTTGTAAAATAGCTGCTACTTTTCGCTCTCCAAATGTGGTGTATAAGGCAATACCTAAACTAGCGAAAACAATAATGGCAATCATTATTAATTTCTCTACGATAAATGCCCAATCAATTGCAATAATTGTCATGCTATTATAAATTATGCTTTATTAGTATTGTTAAATGTATCCCCATGTGATGGTCCATGAATTTGTCCTAAATGCACCGACGGCTTATTCACTTCACTTTCATCATGTATATCCATTAATAAATGCGGTTGTCTTCCTCCGTTCACCGCTTCAAAAGTTTCATGCGGTTTAGTAGTTCCTATTTTACCAGCATAATGACCTTGTGCAATTACAGATTGTCTGCTAATTTCACGAGGACCTTCTATAATCCAGTCAGTTGTTTCTTTTTTATCAAATCGACAGGTATTACAAATCCATCCTGTTTTACCATCTGGACTGTCTTCTATTTCACCCCATTGGTCTTTACGTGCAGTAACTCTATATACTTCGTCTCCTCTATTCCATAAAGTAACACGACCAGCGCAAGTTGGACAATCGCGATGCGCATCCATTGGCTTTAAAAACCATACACGATTTTTAAATCGGAATGTTTTATCCGTCAATGCACCTACTGGACAAACGTCAATAACGTTTCCGATAAATTCATTGTCTAAGCTCTTCTCAATATGTGTTGCAATTTCTGAATGATCTCCTCTATCCAAAATTCCGTGTACACGTTTATTGGTTAATTGGTCTGCCGTAAACACACAACGATAACATAAAATACAGCGTGTCATATGTAATTGTATATTCTTTCCTAAGTCATGCTTTTTAAATGTTCGTCGTTGGAATTCATATCTAGTGTCCGCTTTACCATGTTCAAAACTTAAGTCTTGTAAATGACATTCCCCCGCCTGATCACATATAGGGCAATCCAATGGGTGATTCAATAATAAGAATTCTACTACGCCAGCTCTGGCATCCACCACTTTCTCACTGGTGATATTTTTTACTTCCATTCCATCCATCACCGTGGTACGACAAGAAGCCACCAATTTAGGCATTGGACGAGGGTCTTTTTCAGAACCTTTCGACACTTCTACTAAACAGGTACGGCATTTACCACCACTACCTTGCAATTTGCTATAATAACACATTGCAGGAGGCGCCACTTGACCACCCACTAATCTTGCAGCTTGCAATATTGTAGTACCTGCTGGAACTTCAATAGTGATATTGTCGATGGTTACTTTAAATAATATTTGTTCGCTCATAGTTTATCTTTCTATATTATGCAGGTACATGAATTGGATCTGCATAGTGTTGTAAACCAAAATTGCTTGTTTGTGATAATTCAGGATTGTTAACATGCCATTCGAATTCGTCACGGAAATGACGAATTGCAGCAGCGACAGGCCAAGAAGCCGCATCACCTAATGGACAAATTGTATTTCCCTCTATCTTTCTTTGAATGTCCCAAAGTAAATCTATGTCACTCATTTCGCCTTTACCTTGTTCAATCTTCATTAATATTTTTTCCATCCAACCAGTTCCTTCTCTACAAGGCGAACACTGTCCGCAACTTTCATGACGATAAAATCTAGCTAACGTCAATGTGTTTTTTACAATACATTGATCTTCGTCTAAAACAATAAAGCCACCAGAGCCCATCATAGAACCTGTTGCAAAACCACCGTCACTTAAACTTTCATAGTTCATGTAACGCGTTTCTCCCTTCGCTGTTTTTAATAATAAATTAGCTGGCAAAATAGGTACAGAAGAACCGCCCGGAATACATGCTTTCAATTGCTTTCCGCCTTTAATACCACCACAATATTCTTCACTATAAATAAAATCTTCTACAGAAACAGTCATGTCAATTTCATAAACACCTGGCTTATTAATATTGCCGCATGCAGAAATTAGTTTAGTACCAGTTGATTTTCCAACACCAATTTTAGCATACTCGTCTCCCCCCATTTTAATAATAGGAACTACAGCAGCTAAAGTCTCTACGTTGTTCACTACAGTTGGACGCATCCATAATCCCTGAATTGCAGGGAATGGAGGCTTGATACGAGGGTTACCTCTTCTACCTTCCAATGATTCAATCAAAGCAGTTTCCTCGCCACAGATATAAGCACCCGCTCCACGTTGAACGTGGATATTACAATCAAAGCCTGTTCCTAAAATATTTTTTCCTAACCACCCATTTGCTTTTGCTTCGTTAATTGCTTCTTCTAAAATATCCGGAATCCATGCATACTCTCCTCTGATATAAATATAAGTATCGTGAGACCCTAATGCAAAACTTGCTATAATTAATCCCTCTAATAATAAGTGAGGCAAAAACTCCATTAAATAACGATCCTTAAAAGTACCTGGCTCACTCTCATCAGCATTACAAACCAAATGACGTGGAACGCCTTCTGGCTTTGCAATAAAACTCCATTTCATACCTGCTGGGAAACCTGCACCGCCTCTCCCTCTCAAACCACTTTTCTTAACTTCCTCCACAATCGTTTCAGGGTTCATTTCCTTCAAAGCTTTTTCTACCGCAGTATATCCACCCTCACGACGATATACGTCATAAGTTCTTATGCCTGGTACATTTGCTTTATCTAATAATAGTTTTACGCCCATTGTTATTTTTTTAATCTACTTCTTTAATTTTTTGAAGCCGCTAATTGACGATACTCGGCTATGATCACATCTACTTTTTCTTTCGTTAAATGCTCTTTATATATTTTCCCAACTTGCATCATTGGAGCATATCCACAAGCACCTAAACACTCAACTAATTTCAAAGTAAACACTCCGTCCTTAGTAGTTTCACCTGGTTTAATATCCAATGTTTGCTTAATATAGTCAATGATATTATCTGAACCACTCACCATACAAGGACCTGTTTGACAAACTTCGAAAACAAATTTACCAACTGGCTTTAAGTTATACATGCTATAAAAACTTGCAACCTCATATACTTCAATTGGCTCAATGCTTAACAAACTAGCAATATAATCCATGGTCTCCGTGCTCAACCAACCATCAAAACTTTCTTGTGCCAAATGCAATGCAGGAAGCAATGCGCTTTTTTGTTTTCCTTCCGGATAACGAGCTACCAAGCGTTTAAACTCGGTCATTTGTGTTTCATTAAATTGCATACCCATATTAAAAAATTTACGCTTGCTTAATGCTATGCATCAAGCTCACCTGCGATTAAGTTTAAACTACTCATTGTTATTACTGCATCACTAATCATTCCCCCCTGAATTAATTCAGGATAAGCTTGATAGTAAATAAAACTAGGTCGACGGAAATGCAATCTAAAAGGAGTACGTCCGCCGTCACTCACTAAATAAAATCCTAACTCTCCATTACCACCTTCCACTGCATTGTAAATTTGACCCTTAGGTAAATCAATCTCCCCCATTATAATTTTGAAATGCCATATCAATGCTTCCATCTTTGTATATACATCTTCTTTTTTAGGAAGATAATATTCCGGAACGTCTGCATGGTAAACATCTGCGTCTGTTCCTTTAAACGCTTGTACTTTTTCGTAAGCTTGTCTTATGATTGAAATACTCTCCCACATTTCTGCATTACGCACTAAATAACGATCATAATTATCTCCCGTAGTTCCAACTGGAACTGTAAAATTAAAATCCTGATAGCTACTATAAGGTTGTTGAACACGAACATCATAATCTACGCCTGCTGCACGTAAATTAGGACCCGTAAATCCATAGTTCATAGCACGTGCGGCACTAATTCCACCGGTACCCTGCGTACGTTCCATGAAAATTCGATTACGCGTAAATAAGCCTTCGAACTCTCTTAGCACTTTAGGATATTCATTTAAGAATTTCTCTAATTTAGTAAAAGCAGCATTCGTGAAGTTTCTTTCAAAACCACCAATACGTCCAATATTTGTGGTTAAACGAGATCCGCAAACCTCTTCATATATTTCATAAATCAACTCACGATATTGCATTACATATAAAAACCCTGTGTAAGCACCTGCATCCACACCCACAATAGAATTACATATTAAGTGGTCAGAAATACGTGCCAATTCCATAATAATTACACGCAAATAATCTACACGCTTAGGCGTCTCTACATTTAAAAATTTCTCGCAAGTTAAATGCCAGCCCATATTGTTAATAGGACTACTACAATAATTTAATCGGTCCGTAATAGGAGTGATTTGATATAATGGACGTCTTTCCGCTAATTTCTCAAATGCTCTATGAATGTATCCCACTGTTTGAACAGTAGACACCACACGTTCTCCGTCCACTTCCATAATATTCTGAAACACACCATGCGTAGCCGGATGCGTTGGACCAAAGTTCAACGTGGTGGTTTGTTTTTCTATAGAACCTTCTGGTAATGTTATATTATGCTGTGCTTCCATATTTATATTAATTGCGCTTTTCTTTAACTTTTAATTGAATAGCTATTATCCTCTTCCAAACATTTCATCATCTTTGTCAATTCTTGTTTGATCCTCCAAAGGAAACTCTTTTCTTAATGGGAAATAATCCATTTCATCCACATTTAGAATACGTTTTAAATTTGAATGACCCACAAAATTCACTCCAAAAAAATCATAGGTTTCACGCTCCATCCAATTCGCACTTTCAAATAATTTACTTGCGGTAAATACATCTGGTGCTGCAATAGAAGTTGCTACAGAATATCTTAAACGAATGTTTTCTGTAAAATTATGTAAGTGATACACTACCACTAATTCTGCCCCAATATTATCTGGGTAATTAACGGCGCATAAATCAGTTAAAAAAGTAAAACCTAAACTAGGTTCGTCAAATAAGAATTGTAATACTTTTAAATTTATCTCTTTAGGAGACTCAAAAGAAAGTATGCCAGAATCCGTAGAAAAAGTATGTACTTGATCTGCGAATTTTGCTTCTAATTGTGATTGTATAGTTTCGTTGCTTAAAGCCATGTTGAATAATTATTTTGTCGAACTATTGAATGCCGTAACTGTTTAATAATGTTTTGTATTGCTCGCTATTACGACGACGAATACTTTCTTGCCCAACTAAGTCTTGAATTTTCATAAAGCCGTCAATAATTGCTTCTGGACGTGGAGGACAACCAGGTACATAGACGTCTACAGGAATAACTTGATCTATACCTTGCAAAACACTGTAGGTATCAAAAATTCCACCGCTTGACGCGCAAGCACCAACTGCTATTACCCAACGAGGCTCTGCCATTTGAATGTATACCTGTCTTAAAACTGGTGCCATTTTTTTAGCAATAGTTCCCATAACCATTAATAAATCACATTGACGTGGAGAAAACCCAACACGCTCAGAACCGAAACGAGCTAAATCATAATGTGATGCCATAGTAGCCATGAATTCAATTCCACAACATGAAGTTGCAAAAGGCAAAGGCCATAGAGAATTTTTTCGTGCTAGACCTACTACGGAACTTAATTGAGTGGCGAAAAAGCCATCACCTGGAACTCCGTCAGGAGCTACCCCCATTGAAATTGCATCTGTAATTTCAGCTTCTTTTGGGTGTATATTAAATCTTACTGGTCGCATAATAAATGCATTAATTTTTTTAAATAATTTAGTCTTCCCAATTCAATGCTCCTTTTTTTAGGATATAAATAAATCCTACTAAGAAAAAAGCAACAAACATAACAACTTCAAAAAATCCTTTCCATCCTAGTTCTTTAAAATTGACTGCATAAGGATAAAAAAAGATTACTTCAACGTCAAATAAGACAAACAAAATAGCGACTAAGAAATACTTGATAGCCATAGGAGATCTTGCATCTCCATGTGATTCAATACCACTAGTGAAAGTGGCTAATTTGTCATCAGTTTTACGCTTAGGGCCTAGAAAACTAGAAACCAAAA
>CALPWK020000027.1 GCA_943327245.2 Comamonas sp. lk
ATCGAAGGGCTTGGACCAAAATTATTCTATAAAACACTTATAAATCAGCAGTTTTTAGCTTTTTAGGGAGTTTAACTTCAATTGTTTTCGTAACACCATCTCTTTTTATGCCAAACTTTAATACCTGTCCAGCTTCAAAATATTCCCATTTCAGGTCTGTAACTTCTTTCACCTCTGTTTTATCTAGGGAAATGATAATATCATTAACCTTAAACCCTGCTTTCTCTGCTGGGGAACCTGGTATCACTGATTTCACTTTCACCCCCTCATTGGATTCTAAATCCTCAATTGAAATGCCTAGTTTAGGTTTTTTCATATCACCAATCATACCTTCCATGTCTGGCATATTAGGCATTCTAAAATTAAAATTTTTATCTCCTAATTTATTTCGAAAATTAGGACTGTCTATGTCTCCCGGAATATTAAAATTAAAATATCTTGCTTTAGGTGTGTTTTTATTTTTCGCTAACTGAATAGTTAGTTTTGATTCTTTCCCTTCTCTTAAATACTTAATGGTTACTTTATCTTCAGGATTTAATTTTCCGACTGCTTCATATAGGTCTTTAGGATTTTTAATATTAGTTTCATTCAATTTAGTAATTATATCATTTTTTTTAAGACCAGCATTTTCTGCTGGACTTCCTTCGCTCACCTCATTAACCATAGCACCTAAATCATTTTCTGCAGTAATTACTCCAAGGAAAGCTTTATTAGGCATAGGTTGTGGAGGAGGAGGAGGCATCATATTGAACTGATCTTCACCCATTATATTATCTAATTCATCCATTTCACTTAATTCATTTAAAGTATCATTGGATAATCCATTATGGTCGTTTGTAATAACGCTAATTTTACCTAATTTTTTCAATCTTGGATCGTTTTTATCCGCTTCTTTACCATTAATAATTACTTTATCACCATCTACTAAAATGGTGAGGTTAATACTCGTATCTACCACTTTTGGAGATTTATTAGTAACTATTTTTTTCACAATCTTTACCTCTTGACTGCTAACTTGATTTTGCCCAACGAATGTGCTGAATAATAAGATGGTTGCAATTTGCTTTATCATAAAATGTATTTTGTATGAATTTATTTATCAAAATTAAGAAAAAAGTTTAACTACGAAAGAATTCGGAAATGTTAAATTTTTTAAAAAGGGAGTCTATATGATATAAAAAGGCACCCTTATTTTACTAAAGATGCCTTGATTTTCAATATTTTAAGCTTTATAATATTGCTTTCACAGCTAATATTACTTGTGCTAATTGGCTAATGTCTTGGCCACCTGCAGTAGCTAATGTTGGTTGACCACCACCACCACCTTTGATTAATGGTGCTACTTTTTCTTTAATAATTTGTGGAGCTTGCCAGTTTTTTGAATTAACTAAGCTATCACTAATGGCTAAAGCAACAGTGGCTTTTTCGCCAACTGCAGCTGTTAGTATTACTACGGAGCAGGTATGAATTGCACCAAGTAATTGTGCTAATTTTTTCAAATTTTCTGCACTGCTTAGTGTTAAATTTAAGCCTAAAAATTCTATATCATTAATAGAAACAAAATTATTCTTATAGGTTTCCAATAATTCATTAACTAATAAGGCTTCCTGACTTTCTAATCTTTTAGCATACTCTTTTTGAGTTACTTGAAGTTCTGCAATAGTATCATTTAAAGTATCTACTGATGAATTTTCATTCCATTCAGGTGCTTTAAATAATGTATTTAATTTAACAGCAATGCTTGCACAGGTTTCTGTTAATTGCACAATTTGTTTATGTAATTTTTCTTTTACTTCTGTTAAATATAATATAGCTGCATCGCCTACCACAGCTTCTATTCTTCTCACACCAGCTGCTACAGAGGATTCTGACTTTAATACAAAAGCTCCAATTTCTCCTGTATGGCCTACATGAGTACCACCACAAAGCTCAATAGAATAATTAGGGTCCATTACTACCACTCTTACTTTGTCGCCATATTTTTCTCCGAATAAAGCCATGGCACCTAATGCAATTGCTTCGTCCTTGCTCATTTCTTTTATAACTACAGGCACATTTTCTTTAATTTTTTCATTTACCATTTTCTCTACTGCTATAATTTCTTCTGGCGTCATTTTAGCGAAGTGAGAAAAGTCAAAACGAAGTTGTTCTGCATTTACTAAACTTCCTTTCTGTGCTACGTGCTTCCCTAAAATATTCCTTAATGCGGCATGTAATAGATGCGTAGCGGAATGGTGAATAGTAGTATTATTTCTGTGTAAACTGTTCACGGAAACTTTAACAGTATGTCCAATAAGATTTGGCAAAGTATCTGTGAAGTGAATGAATAAATTATTCTCTTTTTTGGTATCTGTAACGGCTATTTGGGTACCATCTTCAAACTCTAATAACCCCTTATCGCCAATCTGACCACCACTTTCAGCGTAAAAAGGAGTGACTGCCAATACCCATTGATAAGCTTCTTTTCCTTTAGCTTTTACATTTCTATACTTTAGAATTTTTGTAGTTGCAGTGGTTTCAGTATACCCTATAAATTTAGTTTCTTCGTCATCTCCTACCTGAATCCAGTCTCCTGTATCTATAGCGGTTGCTGCACGACTCCTATTTTTTTGCTGTTGCATTTCTTTTTCAAAACCAACTTCGTCCACTTCTAAATAATTTTCAATAGCTATTAATCTAGTTAAGTCAACGGGAAACCCAAAAGTATCAAATAATTCAAATACTAATTTCCCTTCTATTGTTTGACCCTTTTTGTGCGTGCTAATAATATCATCCATTCGCTTCAAGCCTTTCTCTAAAGTTCTTAAAAATCCTTCTTCTTCCTCTTTAACTACCTTGCTAACAAATTCTAATTGACCTTTTAATTCTGGGAATACATTTTCAAATTGTTTTGCTAATAAAGGCATTAGCTGATGAAGCAAAGGTTGTTTGTAGTCCAAATAAGAGTAGTAGTATCTAACTGCTCTTCTTAATATTCTTCTTATCACATACCCTGCTCCAGTATTTGCAGGCAATTGTCCGTCTGCAATTGTGAATGCAATGGCGCGAATATGATCTGCAATTACCCTGAATGCAACGGCTTGTTTGCTATCGCTAAAATCATAAGTTTGACCTGTGATATTCGCTACAGCGTTAATAGTGCCAGTGAATACATCTGTATCGTAGTTGCTTTGCTTATTTTGAATTACGCGTACTAATCTTTCAAATCCCATACCTGTATCAACATGCTTATTGGGCAAGGGTTCTAGGCTGCCATCTTTTTTACGGTTGTATTGAATAAATACATTGTTCCAAATTTCAATTACTTGGGGATGATCTTTATTTACCAAATCTCGTCCTGAAATTTGTGCTATTTCTTCGTCAGATCTCATATCCACATGAATTTCACTACATGGTCCACAAGGACCTGTGTCGCCCATTTCCCAGAAATTATCTTTCTTATTTCCGAATATGATTTTTTCTTCTGGTACCCATTTCTTCCATTCTTTTAATGCTTCACTTGATTGTGGTAAGTTTTCCGAAGCATCTCCTTCAAAAACAGAAACGTATAATTTTTTAGGATCAATTTTATATACTTTAGTTAATAGTTCCCAGCTCCATTCAATGGCTTCTCCTTTAAAATAATCTCCAAAACTCCAGTTGCCTAACATTTCAAACATAGTATGATGATAAGTGTCAACACCCACTTCTTCTAAGTCATTGTGCTTTCCACTTACGCGTAGACATTTTTGAGTATCCGCAATTCTACTATGTGAAGGAGTTTGGTTTCCTAGGAAATAGTCTTTAAACTGATTCATGCCAGCATTTGTAAAAAGTAATGTTGGATCGTTTTTCACAACAATAGGAGCAGAGGGCACTATTACATGTCCTTTAGATGCAAAAAAGTCTAAAAACTGTTGTCTTATTTCTGAGCTAGTCATCATGGGTCTGAATTTTAAGCGATGTTCTTCTTTAAAAAGCTATATTTGTAAGGTTTTTAAAGACCCCAAAGGTAAGGAAATGAGGTCTTTTTTCGCGCTATTGGACCCAATAATCATGCATAACAGATGAAGAAAATTAAATATTTCTTTAATACCCATACACTAAGATTTGAAAAAGTCGAAGTTCCCCTTAGAGTGCGCTTATTGCAGCTATTTGGTTATGTGGCCGCGTCGATTGTTACTGGTATCGTTATTGTAGTTATCATGTTCCAATATATTGACTCTCCTAAAGAAAAGCTATTACGGCAGCAAAATGATTCCTATAAAGAAAGTTATAGTGTAATACAAGAAAGAGTGAAGCAATTAGAGCTTCAGATGAATGAATTAGAAAGTCGCGACAACGAAGTGTACAGGTCCATATTTGAAGCAGATCCAATACCTGATAGTGCTAGAGTTAAGGAAATGGAAGCCAAGAAAGAAGTTAATTTAATTCAAAATTTATCGAATATTGATTTGCTAAAAAACATGCAGGGACAATTAAATAATTTGAGTTTAAGAATGTCTTTTCAAACTACTTCTTTTGTTGAAATTACCACAATGGTGAAGAATAAAGAAAAGTTACTTAGAGCCATTCCTGCTATTCAGCCAGTTAGTAATAAAAATTTAAACAGAGTAGCCTCAGGTTTTGGTTATAGAATTGATCCATTATATAAGGATTATCGTTTACACGCTGGTCTTGACTTTGCTGCTCCTGTAGGTACTCCAATTTATGCAACTTCAGACGGGGTAGTACAAATAGCAGGCTTTAATACAGACGGCTATGGAAATAAAGTTGTAATAAACCATGGGTATGGATATCAAACACTATATGGGCATATGGTTCGAGTCAAAGTGCGTGCAGGACAGACTGTTAAGAGAGGGGAAGTTATTGGATATGTGGGTAGCACCGGAAAAAGTACGGGGCCGCATTGCCATTATGAAGTCATTAAGAGAGGGGGGAAAGTAGATCCAGTTTACTATTTTTATAATGACTTAACACCTGCACAATTTGATAGAATGTTGAAAGCCGCTGCAGCAAATAAGCAAAGTTTAGATTAATGAAGCGTAAAAAAATGACCATATTCATAGTTGGTGCTTTTATAATTTTATATGACAAATTTTACATTCGTCATTATGTTCACTTGCCAGTTCAATTTAATCTTGTAAAGGACGTGGCACCCAATTTAATAAGTGCATTTATTTTTCCATTTTGCGCCGACCTTTTTTTTAAACGATGGATACAGTTAACTCACAAGAAAGTGGTGTTTCAAGTTTGTTTAATAGGTTTAATATTTATGATTGGAAACGAATTGACTCAGCTGTTCCCTATTTTTAGACGAACATTTGACTTGTATGATATACTTTTCTCTTTTATTGGAATCAGCTTTGGGTATATTGTATATACCAAATGGTTTATATTAGAAGTGGCCCCAAAGGTTAGCTACTATGATCCGCAATAATATTCCATATCCCATTTATTTTTTTGAATAGCAAGGTAAAGTGCCCCTCTAAGTCCCCAACAGTTCTTTTTAAATGCCATTTTCCTATAATAAAATAATGACTTTTATCAATTGGGTTAATGCTGATTATATCAAATTGCAGCTTACCCATATGACTTTTGTCGGGGTAATTTTTTTTATAATTTGCCAAGGTTTTATTATAGCCATAAGTAATTCCTGATTTTCCTATAAATACTAGACTGTCACTTTCCCAATAACCTACCATAAAAGCGTCTACGTTCCCACTGTTCCATGCGTTTATTTGATTGGATAGTATTTTTTGAATGGATTGTATATCATTGTTTTGTCCAAAAGTAATTTGGGCAATTGCAATAAATAAAATTGTAAATAGTCGTTTCATAATATTAATTAGTGGATATTTTTTTGAGAAAAATAGGTAATATTTTGTAATACTGTTTAATGAAAAGTTAAGATAAATAAATAAAACTCCCTAATTTGTGTCATGTCTTATAAGTCACATTTAAAAAAGGATCTAAAAATGGCTACGCTATTAAAAGCAGATGACCATTTATTAAAACGGAGAAAGAATACTGCTATTCGCCTTATTGCAAGTATTATAAGTCAACAATTAAGTACCAAAGTGGCTAAAATTATTTTTCTAAGATTCTTAGATTTATATGAAGCCAAAGAACCAAGCTGCGAGCAGGTTATAGCAACTGCCCCTGAAACATTGAGAGCAATTGGATTAAGTAATTCAAAAGTGGCCTATGTTCAAAACGTAGCACATTTTTTTCTAGCTGAAAAAATTACGGATAAGCAATTATATAATATGGATCCTGAATCTGTAATTGAATTATTAACGCAAATTAAAGGAGTAGGGAGATGGACAGCGGAAATGTTATTAATGTTCAGTTTAGGTCATGAAAATGTATTTGCAGTTGACGACTTAGGTATTCAGCAAGCTATGGTGAAGTTGTATAATATTAAATATGAAACTAAGAAAGAGCTTCAAACTAAAATGTTAGCTAAGGCAGAAAAATGGGCTCCTTATAAGACCTATGCTTGTTTGCATTTATGGGAATGGAAGGATACAAAAGCACCAGTCTAAGTAAAGTAGTTAGCCAATTAGAATAACTGTATTTATTTAAAGTGTTAAGCTGAATTTCTAGCTGCATTAATAATTCCAAACATAGTTCTAGTTAATAGTTTTTCGTAAGAAGCTTTTGTTTCTGTTTCCATTAAGTCATTTTGTACTTTACTTAATGCATATTGTTGAATAGTCAACAACGGTAAAACAATTCTATCTCTTAATAAAATAGAATGCTTCCCAACAGTATCTGTTTCCATTAAACTACTAGCACCACTTAATTCAAGATATAACTGAGTGGTTAATTGAAATTCTTCTTTAATGCTATTCCAAATGGCTCTGTATTCTGGGTCCGCGTCTATGTATTTGGTAATAGCGAAATTTGATTTTACCATACTCATCATGCTATTGTCAATAAGGGTTCTAAAGAAAGCTATATTATTAAATAAGGACTGTACTTCTTTCCATTGTCCCTTTTCTTTTAAAACTTGCAATGCAGTTCCTACTCCATAATAGCCTGGTACATTCTGTTTTAATTGACTCCAACTTCCAACAAATGGAATAGCCCTTAGGTCTTCGAATTTTAAAGTATCCCCCCCACCTCTTTTAGCAGGTCTACTTGCAATATTACTTTTACTGTAAAAATTTAATGGGCTAAACTTTTGAAGGTAGGGTAAGAAAAGACGATCTTCTTTAAGTTGTTGATAGGACGCATAACTTATATCACCCAAGGATTCCAAAATTAAGCGGTCTTGTTGTGAGAGTTGTAACTTGGTATCTGCAAATAATTCATGACTCACTCCTGCACTCAACATTTGTTCTAAATTATACTGAGCAGACTGAATGGTTCCAAAATTAGAAGTAATAGTTTGACCTTGAACGGTTAATTGAATCTCTTCGTTTTCAATTTGGTTACCCATTGATGCATAAAATTGATGAGTTTTACCTCCGCCTCTAGACGGGGGACCTCCGCGACCATCAAAAAATTTAACTATAATTTTATGCTTTCTTGAAATATTCGTCAGTACTTCCTTTGCCTTGTAAATACCCCAGTTGGCTTGCAAATAACCGCCGTCTTTAGTACCATCACTAAAGCCAAGCATAATAGGTTGTTGTTGTTTACGGGCCTGCAAATGATTCGCATAAACAGCATGATTATACAAGTCATCCATGATAGCTTCAGAAGCCTTTAAGTCGTCAATGGTTTCAAAAAGAGGCACAATATCTACTGTAGTTAATTTTTCTTCAAATCCGCACAATCTAAATAACGCATATAATTCCATCACGTTTATGGCAGTTTGGCAATTACTAATTACATAACGATGGCAACCTGCTTCGCCATTCATTTTTTGCACTTCCTTGATTGCATAAATACTCTCTAAAGTATCTCTAGTAATGGTTTCTTTAAAATCAAATGGATTTACTTGGCCTTGAATGGTATCTAGGACTTTCATTTTTTCTGTACCAGTTAATTCGGCATAATTACTTGGTAGTATGCTTTTCCCAGTGGCATTTGTTAATTGCGCATTTACATCCAATAAAACTTTCAGATGTATACGACTATCTTGTCTAATATCTAAAGAAGCAAAGTGGGTCCCAAATATTTTCACTTTATTTAGTACACTTTCTAATTTATTTAAATACAAAGAATGATTTTCTTCTATTAGTTTTTCTCTAATAATAGTTAAGCAATCTATTATCTCATGCTGTTTAATTGGCTCACTGTCTTCGGGTCTAAAAACGTTTTCATACAATGACGCCTCCAATGAATTTAATAATACATCTACTCCATTAAAAGTGAGTTTGCGCTTTAGTTTACGAATATCTCTATAATAACAAACTATAATACTACTTCTTAAAAACTGGGCTACTTTTATGGTGGTTGCCGCATTCACAAATGGGTTACCGTCTCTGTCCCCTCCAGGCCAAAAACCTAATTCAATAAATGGATTATTTCCCTCGAACTCATTATCAAAAACTTCTTGTATAATCGTATTATAAATATTGCCAATAGAATGGTAAAATATATTTTCTAAATACCACATTAGGTTCTGTGCCTCGTCTGTTGGGCTAGGCTGCTTTTTATTGAAAAAGGGAGTAAGCCCTAATTGTTGTATATACTGATTAATGATACTGTAGTCATTTTTCCCAATGGCTTCACCCATGTCATGAATAATACCTAAAACATTTGCAGGATAAAACTGGGTTGGATGCGCTGTTAAAACAATTCTTACTTTAAAATCTTTTAACTTATTTTTTAATGCCTGTGTTTTTCCTGTAAAATTTGCTTCTCTAATTAAAGCTTTTATACTACCAGTTCCCTCAATATCATTGACACTAGTAAATGCTGCGTCTTCTATAGCGTCAAATAATACCACCTGCCTTTCCATGTATTGAACATATTTAAACAAGTGGTCAATTTTTTCTTTCTCCGTTACAACTTCGGTATGTTGCTTAAAAAAATAATCAATAATTTCAATTGGTGATTTTCCTTTTGCAAATCCTGCCTCGCAGGTTTGAAGCATAATAGGTAATAAGGCACCTACATTTGCGATTCCTGAATAAGGGAGTGCTGCAAATAAACTATTATAAATAATATATTTGTCAGACACATTTCTTCTAAATTGAACTGAATAATTGTTGCTTGAATTTGCCATAGTCTTGTATTAAAGGTACAAAAAATATAGCTTGATCTTGTGAAAGCCTTGCCAGTACTGATTCCTAATGAATGTTTGTTTTACGTAGATCTGCTAGGGGTATAATTTGGGAATTGTATATCATGATAAAAAGCAAAATTCCATTGCTCAATTTTGCCTAAATCCCACCATAATTGCCTCCATTCCATAGATCTTTTTCCATCCATATCGTATTTAGCTACAAATTTGGACTTCATTTGTTGCAATTGAGGAGCAACGTCTGCTCCAAAAAAAACAGTTTCGTTTTGATCTTTAATCCAACAGGCTTGGTGAAACTTACAATGACCTGCTGTCATTTGATAATGAATCAGATTATCTATAATTCCCTGGTCTTCTTCCAACCATTCAACACCACTAAAAGATGCTAAAATGGCAACTTGTTCTGCAATATAAGACGAGCTTGGCTCACTCATAGCATATTCAAATTCTCTTTTTTGTATATAATATTTTGCATAAGGGAAACTCACAAAACGTTCCTGATGAATAGGGTGAACATAAGTCATTCCTCCAGCATGGTCCTTATGTAAATGACTCATAAAAACTTTTGTTATAGAAGAGGGGTCAATTCCTATAGCCATTAAATTAGCGTGTATCTGTAAAATTCCAGCGTTATTAAAATACCCTAAACCAGTATCTAATAAAATAATATCATTATCTGTGACTACTACAAAGGGTTGAATCTCCACTAGAATACTCCCTTTTGGACGCAGTTGTAAATTTTCGGTGTTAGTATTGAAAGGAACAAACACTTTAGTTTGATCTATAGTAAAACTGCCTTCAGATAAGGGGTATATACGCATTTTACAAAAATAGGTATTAACGCAGCACCATTTGTCTGTCTGCGTCTAATCTTAATAAAATAAAAACTAAAACGGTAAATGTTAGTAAAGAGGATCCTCCATAACTAATTAGCGGTAAGGGGATACCCACAACAGGGAATAAGCCAATAGTCATACTTATATTAACTGCAATATGAAAAAAGAAGATGCCTACCACACTATATGCATACACCCGCGAGAAGGTACTTCTTTGTCTTTCTGCAATACGTACTAGTCTAAATAAGAAAAACAAGTATAGCCCAAGAAAAGTAAACGTTCCAACAAATCCAAATGCTTCTCCTAGTGAAGTGAATATAAAATCGGTATGTTGTTCGGGTACGTATTTCCCTCTTGTTTGCGTCCCTTTCAAAAATCCTCTTCCCCAAAATCCACCAGAGCCTATTGCTATCTTACTTTGTTTTACATTATAATCATCTGGTTTCCTGCTTTTTTTACTACCTGCGGCCACTGCAGATTTTTTGTTCATATTACAATCATACTCTTTACCAACCATACTGTAAATACGAGTACTCTGATAACATTCTAAGACATTATTGAAAATATAAGGTACTGCATACCTGACAGTACCTGAACATACCACCCAAATAGCAATAACAAGAAGAATAATATTTTTATTACGTTTATATCTTTTAATTAAAACTATAATTATAATTAAAGCAATGACTGTTAATATAATGGATAATATAACAGGGTCAAGTAAAAGGGTGGCAATAACCAAAATAGCAAAGGAAAGCAAAATGATTAGTATAGCTGGCGGTAAGCCTTCTCTATACATAGCAAATATAAAAGCGCTGTAAACTAAGGCTAGCCCTAATTCATGTTGCATGATGGATAAGATTGCTGGTAATGCAATCATAATACCTGCAATTAAATGGGATTTCAATTTTGTGAAATCCGTTTCGGGTTTTGAAATAAATTTAGCTAATACAAGTGCAGTAAAAATTTTACATAATTCCGCAGGTTGTAAATTAAATCCTCCAGCAATGGGGATCCAACTTTTTGAACCGTTGATGTTTTTTCCTAATACAAAAGTCGCTAGCATTAATAGTATTCCCGCACCATAAGAAATATTAGCCAATGCAGTAAATACTTTACTGTCCATTAGTAAAATAAAGATGCCAATAAAACTGCAGAAAATGGCAAAATAAAATTGTTTACTATAATTTGTTTTAGCGGTTATAAAAGAAGTGCCCCAACTTGCATTGGGATTATATTCTACCATATAGATACATAAAATGCCCATAGCCACCATCAATAAGTATAGTACGATTACTGCAAGGTCGGTTCCCTTAGAAAAATTATTTTGATTAGATGTGGTTGACATTCGTATTTATGAGTACTTTCTTTTTAATAGGTGCTTTCTTTCTTATTTGAATTCTCTTCTTCTTCGATTCTATGTTTAGTGCACTGTCTTTATTAGGGTTAGTTTTTGATGGAGGAATAATTGGTAAAGCCGATTTGTTGCTAGTGTCATTTTTTAAGGTATCTACTTGCTTAGTTGCTAAAGGAGCATCTCCGGATATCATCTCCATATCCCAAACGTCTGACAATTCATCATTATTGTATTCCATTGGGGTTAAGTAGGCAGATTTATTATTTCTTACATACCAGTCTTTTATGGCTTGTGGCAATAAATCTACTTTTTCTAAATTGTCGGCCTTGAGTTTGCTTTCTACCGTCAATGTATCGTTTAAATATTGTTCCATCATTAATCCTGCTATGGGGCCTGCCCAAGTAGAACCATAGCCTGCATTTTCAACAATTACAGCTACGGCAATTTTTGGATTATCCTTTGGCGCAAAGCAAACAAAAAGGGAGTGATTTTTCCCATGTGGGTTTTGTGCCGTTCCAGTTTTAGCACAATACTCGTGCCCCGGTACTTTAATAAATGCAGCAGTTCCATAAACAGTCACGTCGTGCATTCCTTCTTTAATAATTTTAAAATATTGATTGGGAATATTGGTCACTTTTTGCTTTACACGATATTTTTTCATCAACTCGGATTCTTGCTCAGCCTCTTCTTCTATACTGTCTACAAAGTGAGGTGTAATATAATATCCGTCATTCGCAATAAAAGCCATACTGTTTGCTAGTTGCAATGGAGTGGCGGTCATTCTATCTTGTCCAATGCCAAGTGTTAACATGTAACAGCTATTCCAGTATTTAGGGTTTCCAAAATCTTTATTATATGCAGCAGTGTCTGGAATATTAGCTTTGTTTTCACTTGGCAAATCAATTCCTAATTTTCTACCTAATCCAAATCCATTTACATACTCTTTCCATTTTAAATAACCTGTTTTGGCATTATGATATTTTGGGTTATCAATTGCCATTCTAAATACCTGTAAAAAATAAGAATTACAAGAATTGGCTAATGCTAATTGTAAATTGCCTGCATGTCCTGGATTATGATGCTCGCATTTTCTAGGATCACCGCAGGCAGCATAAGACCCATAGCAGTTATAGCCATAGGTTGGTGTAATTAAACCCTCATCTAATGCGATTAATGCGCCTAATGGCTTAAAGGTGGATCCAGGCGGATATTGTCCTTTAATTGCTCGATTATATATAGGCCTTGCCGTATCCATTAATAATCGTCCAATTGTTTTTCTTCTCTGACTTCCTGTTAATAAATTTGGATTATAGCCAGGACTAGATGCCATGGCAATGACACCGCCAGTTTTTGGATTAATGGCAACGGCACTTCCTACTTTATTAGTTAACAATTTTTCTGCCAATTGTTGTACTTGCACATCGATACTCGTATATAAATTCTTGCCTGCTATAGCTACTGTATCGAATTCACCTCTTTCATAAGCACTTTGAATTTTTCCTTTATTGTCTCTTAAAAATCTTTTAACGCCACGCTGTCCCATTAAAATAGATTCGTATTGTTTTTCTAGTCCCGTCATCCCAGCATAATCACCCATCTCATAGCCTTCTTCTTCATGTTTCTGTAAAAAATTTACGTCTACCTCAGCTACATAACCTAATACATGCGCTGCTGTATTATAGGGATAATTACGTATAGACCTTTCAGATAAAGAAAAACCAGGAAAGCGATAGAGGTTTTCAGTAAGCTGTGCATATAATTCAGGGGAAAGAAATGGCTCAAAAACTCCAGCTTTAACTCTTGAATTTTTAATAATTACCTCGATCATTCTTTTATTGAACTCCTCCTTATTAATTTTCAATATGTCACATAGGGTAGAAGTATCCACGCCTTTTGCTTCATTTGGGATCACTACTAAATCATAACTAATGCTATTCTCTAATAAAGCTCTTTTCTTACGGTCATAAATAATTCCTCTGTCGGGGTAGATGATTTTTCTAAAGATGGCATTATTGTCTGCAGCTAATTTATATTTATTAGATACGATTTGTAAACTAATAAGTTGTCCAACTAGAATTACAAAAATAACTCCAATTATTATTTGAATAATACCACCACGGTTCGAATTGTATAGTGCCATGAATTATCTTTTAAGCTTTCTTCTGTTCATAATAAGCTCTGCTAAAAAAATCAATAAGAGGCTCATAAGACTTGTAGAAATAACTTTTCCAATAAAATAGGTAAAGTTACCAAACTGAAGCCATTCAAGAAGTACTAAATAAAAATGATGCACAAAAGTTAATACAAAAACATAAATAAAATAAGGTCCCCATCCCATAGATCCAATACTAGGCTCTTTATTAACTTCTTCTGAAGCTTCTTGAGCTAATAATAGATTAAGTATGGTAGGTCTTAAATAACCAATTAGCGTACAAGCCGCTGCGTGTAAGCCAGGGGTGTTGGTGAATAAATCTAAGCAGTATCCAAAAACAAAACCTACTAATGTCATTGTAATTCTGTTAGTACCAAAGGGTAGCCATAATAAAAATAAGAAATAGATATAAGGCGTAATGAATTGATGCAATGGGGGCACTTCATTTAAAATGACTATTTGTATCAATAAGAATAATACAAAGCGAATGGTATTTTTTAAAATATTATTCATTCTTCATATCATTTTGTTCTACTAATTTTTGCTCTACCATTCTTCTATTTTCAACTAAGTAAACGTATTCTAAATTAAAAAAGTTGGTAGAAGACTTTACGCTTAGCGTTAAAAAGTTACTTGAAGGGTCTTGCAATACTTTAACAACTTTGCCTACCATTAATTGAGCAGGAAAATTAGAAGAATAAGGACTTGTAAGTACGGTATCCCCAATTTTAGGTATGGCACTTTTAGATATATTCTTTAATGTTAGTATGTCTGGATCTGCTCCATCCCATTCTATACTACCAGCTATTCTATTTCTTTTCAACATAGCACTCACTTTACTATTGCGATGTAGTAAACTCATTATTTTACTATAGTTCTCGTTTACGTCCACTACTATTCCTACAATACTTCCTTCTGGACTAATAACTGCCATGTCTTTTTTCACTCCCTGAAGCGAACCTCTCTCAACGGTAATATAGTTTTTCTGTAAAGTGAAGGTATTCCCTACCACTTTAGCTGGGTAATAATAAAATTTCCTAATTTTTTCTAGACTATCTTTTCTTAAGATTAAAGTACCTGACTTTCTTGAAGTATCGTATGGCACAAAATTTTGAGCAAGTTCATTTCTTAATATAGAATTCTCTGTAACTAATTTTGCATTAGTTGCCTTTAAATCGAAGAAGTAGGACAATTGATTGTAGTATCTATTTACATTTCCTGCAACTTGATTATTCCACCCACTAAAAAAAGTCTCATGAGACTTACTATAAGTAGATAGCATTGTAAGTGACACAATTTGCAGTATCAGAAAACTAAAAAAAGTAAAATTTTGTCGTATGAAGCCAATGATATTCTTCAAAGGTGATATGCTTTATTTTATTACCTCATGATGAATGGGAAGCGCTGATAATTCCTTAACGCAATCCCTGTTCCACGAACTACACTCTTCAATGGATCGTCGGCAATATGTACTGGCAATTTAATTTTTGCACTTAATCTTTTATCAAGGCCGCGCAATAAAGATCCACCACCTGTAATATATAAACCTCTTCTATAAATATCTGCTGCTAATTCTGGAGGTGTTGTTTCCAATGCTTTTAAAATAGCTTCTTCAATTTTAAAAATACTTTTATCTAGCGCTTCTGCCACTTCTTGATAAGAAACCATAATTTGCTTAGGAATGCCTGTTACTAAGTCTCTCCCGTTTACAGGCATATCGTCAGGAGGGTTGTCTAAATCTTTTAATGCAGCTCCTACATGAATTTTAATTTGCTCTGCAGTACGCTCACCCACTAATAAACTATGGTAACGTCTTAAGGCTTCCATAATATCTGCAGTAAATTCATCACCACCAATACGAATACTTTGATCACAAACAATACCTGCTAATGCGATAACGGTTATACCAGTTGTTCCTCCTCCAATATCAATAATCATATTCCCAACTGGTTCTTCCACATCAATACCAATACCTAATGCAGCTGCCATAGGTTCATGAATCATATATACTTCTTTTGCACCAGCTTGTTCAGCACTATCACGCACAGCTCTTTTTTCTACCTCTGTAATAGAAGAAGGAATACAAATAACCATTCTCCAACTTGGAGGGAATAAAGGTTTCTTTGGATAAATCATTTTCATTAACTCCCGAATCATTAATTCGGCAGCATTAAAGTCGGCAATTACTCCATCTTTTAAAGGACGAATTGTTCTAATGCTTTCGTGTGTTTTTTCATGCATCAATAAGGCTTTCTTGCCCACGCCCAAAACCTCTTTCATATTATTCCTGTTTAAGGCAATAATAGAAGGTTCGTTTACTACTACTTCGTCATTGTGGATGATAAGTGTATTAGCGGTACCCAAGTCCATCGCAATTTCTTGAGTAAAAAAGTTAAATAATCCCATTATTCTTCAGTGTTTTAAAAATGCTAGTTGAATGATGCAAAATTCATCTAAAATCCTTGAACTACAAAGCTTTTTAATAAATGAATGGGAATAATTTTTGTTAAAAACTATTACTTGAATTCAAACCCAATATCATTTCTAAAATACATACCATCAAAATGAATATTTGACAAAGCAGTTTTAGCTTTTTCTACAGCATGCTGCAGGTCATTTCCTTGAGAAGTTACGGTTAAAACTCGTCCCCCTTTTGTTACAATGTCTTCGCCATCAAATCCAGTGCCAGCTTGAAATACCTGAATTTGTGAAAATGAATTGGCTTGCTCAATTCCGGTTATTTTTAAATTTTTCGGATAGTCACCAGGATAGCCAGCACTTACTGCCATAATAGTAGCAAATGATCCTTCATGGTACTCAATATTTACATCCTCTAATGTGCCATTATCAGCTGCAGCTAGCAAACTCACCAAATCCGTTTGTAATCTAGGTAGAATAACTTCCGTTTCTGGGTCGCCTAGCCTACAATTATATTCAATTACATAAGGTTTACCTCCACAATTCATTAACCCAAAAAACACAAACCCCTTGTAAATCAAGTTTTCCTGTTCTAGACCTTGAATGGTTGGTGCAATAATTTGTGATTCTACAATAGTCATAAAAGCTTCATCCATAAAAGGAACAGGACTTACACAACCCATTCCTCCCGTATTTAAGCCCGTTTCGCCCACCCCAATTCGTTTGTAATCCTTGGCATGACCTATAATTTGATAGTTTTTGCCGTCTGTTAAAGCAAAAACACTTACTTCGATCCCTTTTAAAAACTCCTCAATAACCACTTTGGAACTGGCAGCTCCGAACTGCTTGTGCTGGATCATTTCTTCAAAACTCACTAAAGCGGCTTCGTGTGTTTCTGCAATAATTACCCCTTTTCCAGCAGCTAAACCATCTGCTTTTAATACAATGGGCAAGCTGTGGGTGTTGATATAAGCAATTCCATCCTCATAATTTTCCATGGTGAATTCTGCATATCCAGCTGTTGGAATATGATGTCGCTGCATAAAATGCTTACTAAAGGCTTTGCTGCCCTCTAGTTGAGCCGCTTCGGCAGACGGTCCAATTACATTAATATGTTGAGTGGCCTCGTCTTTTGCAAAAAAGTCATAAATACCATTTACTAAGGGTTCCTCTGGTCCCACTACAATCATGTCAATTAGGTTTTCAATAGCAAATTTTTTGAGTGCTACAAAATCGTTACTATCTATTGCTACATTGATTCCTATACTCGCAGTGCCAGGATTACCAGGGGCAATATATAAGCTATCACAATGATGACTTTTAGCCATTTTCCATGCCATTGCGTGTTCACGCCCTCCTCCACCTATTAGTAAAATATTCATAATTCAATTGATTGGAACACGAAAGTAAAATTTATTGAAGGTATTTTATTAATTTGAGTCAATTAAATAAACGAAAACTTATGTCAACATCGACAATTAAGCATCCTAGAGGTTTGTATGTTTTGTTTGCAACTGAAATGTGGGAGCGATTCAACTTTTATGGCATGCGTGCAATCTTGGTGTTGTTTTTAACCAAGGCTTTGCTTTTTGATAAAGTTTTTGCATCACAGGTTTACGGTAGTTATACTGGGTTGATTTATTTAACCCCTTTGCTGGGTGGATATATTGCAGACCGATACTGGGGGAATAACAGGTCTATTATTGTAGGAGGACTCATGATGGCGATTGGGGAGTTTGTTTTATTTGGATGCGGCCATTATTATCAAAACCCTGAAATTTCGTCCATACTGTTTTATGTTGGACTGGGATGTATGATTTCGGGTAATGGTTTTTTCAAACCCAACATTTCAAGTTTAGTAGGCCAGTTATATGAGAAAGGAGATAAGAGAATTGACGCAGCCTATACTATTTTTTATATGGGTATTAATACGGGAGGGGCATTGGGACCTTTTGTTTGTGGTTTTTTTGGAGACACAGGAAAGTCTGGGGATTTTAAATGGGCTTTTTTTGCCGGAGGGGTAGCTATGTTATTGAGCGTGCTTACACAATGGCTTTTTCAAAAAAAGTATTTAAGAGATCCACAGGGAAATCAATTAGGATTAGCGCCTGCCAATGCGCCAAAATGGTTTCAGAAATTACCAGTGATGGTTTTGTTTCTTTTTGTTTTTTCCCTAATCACCATCGCGCTTGTATACATCGATATTAAAATTGTAAGTTATTTATTTTATTTATTGTTAGCCTGTATCACGCTCATAGCGGTGATTGTTTTTTCTGATAAAACATTATCTAAAATTGAAAAGCAAAAAGTACTAGTGATATTTGTAGTATCCTTTTTTGTAGTTTTCTTTTGGAGTGCCTTTGAACAAGCAGGAGCAAGTTTAACTTTCTTTGCAGAAGAAAATACGCAAAGAGATTTAGGATGGTTTGTTGTTCCTTCCAGTTATTTTCAGTCCCTGAATTCACTTTTTGTTGTAACATTAGCGCCATTAATGGCTTGGCTTTGGATTAAATTAGGAAAGCATGAGCCATCGTCACCTTATAAAATGGCAGCAGGATTATTTTTATTAGCATTAGGATATTTATGGATTGCAACTGGTGTTAATGGAGTAGGAACTGGTGTCAAAGTGAGCATGATTTGGTTAATTGGGATGTATATGATGCACACTTTTGGAGAACTTTGTTTGTCTCCCATTGGATTGTCTTTGGTGAATAAATTAGCCCCAGTTAAATTCGCTTCTTTACTAATGGCAGTATGGTTTACAGCCAATGCCTTTGCTAATAAATTAGCGGGAGTTTTTAGTGCTTTGTATCCAGAAAATGGGAAAACCACTTCGTTTATAGGATACCAAATTGCCAACCTACATGACTTCTTTATGTTCTTTGTTTTCATGGCAGGAATTGCTTCGATTATTTTATTCTTCTTAGCGAAGAAGTTGAAGAACTTAATGGAACAGTAATATTTTTATTAGTTCACGTCGTTTCTTTTTATTCACTCTTTTTCAATTAAAATATAAGAAGTAGCGAGAGACTTGGCGTATTCCATTCCTGAACTTCGAGCCGTAGCCTAAAAATTTGTAAAGTCGAGCGTTAAAAAAAGTTGCATGTTTGAGCACGCAGTGCGAATTGCAACTTTTTTAGTTTGACTTTATAAATTTTAGCGGAAGAAATACCGACAGGTGTTTCTTATGGCGAGCCGAGAAGGAGTGGAAAATGCCAAGCCGCCGATTAGTAATTTAAAAAGAATAAGACGTGAGCAGGGCGAAAAAAAATCCCGAAAGCTTTGAGGCCATCGGGATTTGATTTTTTTAGTTACGAAGTTTACAAAACGCCTTTTACA
>CALPWK020000028.1 GCA_943327245.2 Comamonas sp. lk
CTTCTGCAGTTAAATTATGGCATGCAAAGCCATATGGTGGCGAGATTAAAGACGACTATATTTGGGGCAGAGGTGTATTAGATGACAAGTCTAGTATGATCAGTATTTTAGAAGCGACTGAGGCACAACTTAAAGCAGGATTTCATCCTAAGCAAACAATTTACTTATGCTTTGGCGCAGACGAAGAGTCTAGCGGTTATGGCGCTATAGCAGTAACTAAGTATTTTGAAAAACAACATAAAAGATTTGATATTGTTGTAGATGAAGGTGGGGAAATTTCCACTGAATCCAATAAAAACATTAAGCATCCTATTGCATCCATTGGTGTAGGTGAGAAAGGATATGTTACTTTAATTTTAACTGCGCAAAAAGAAGGTGGACATTCTTCTGTCCCAGGCAAAGCTACTGCCATTGACATTTTAAGTAATGCTGTAGTGAAAGCAAAAGCAAAGCAAATGCCACTTAGGTTAATTGCTCCTATAAAATCTTATATTGAAAGAATTAGTAGCTACAATGAGGATTTTATCCAAAAAATGAAACAATCAAATTTATGGTTATTTAAAGGAAGCATATTAAATGAAATGTCAGAAGAGCCACATTCAAATGCATTAGTAAGAACTACAATTGTACCTACTGTATTTAATAGTGGTGTTCGAGATAATGTTATACCTACGTTTGCAACCGCTTATTTAAATTCAAGAATTTTACCTGGAGAAACGCCTAATGACGTTAAAGCATTTGTTGAAAAAACGATTGATGATACAAATATCAAAGTGACAATCTATCCGAATTATCAAACTATGCCTTCGCCAACTACAGACATTAATAGCAAGGCCTTTAAAAGAATAGAGCAAGCAATAAATTCAATAGTGGCTGATGTTGTAGTAGCTCCCATGTTAATGGTCGGTGCAACAGATAGTAGAAATTACAGGTCCTTAAGTGACGGTGTTATTAATTTTACACCAATCACTAATGGTAAAGGATATCATGGCATAGACGAACGTATGCAAATTTCTGATTTTAAAAAATGTTTTAATTTTTACACCTTATTAATACAAGGATCGAAATAAAAATATTATCAAAAATACTCAAAGCCATTACTTTAATTAGTAGTGGCTTTTTTTATGCAAAAAAATTAGAAGATATTCTCCTGCTTAGAATTAAGCCTATGCGATTTTTTAAAAAAAATCTTCATGTTGATTTTTGTATTGAAATTGTTTGGTAATTTAATAAGACAATTCCCCCGCGGTATATATTTTTAAGGGGACAATCTCAAAAAATATGATATTTAACACATTAATTATACTCCTAATCATCGGCTTCATAGCGATATGGGGATATTCAATATATCATGTTACCATTACTAAGTTTAGAAATAAAAATTCTAAACTTTTATGGACATTGGCGATTTTTATAATACCAGTGACTTCAATTTACTATTTAATGTATAAAAATACTCAAAGCCATTACTTTAATTAGTAGTGGCTTTTTTTGTTAATACACTTCCTCTCCAACCAAAATAAGCAACTACTAAAAAGGCGATTAGTGGAACAATATACCCATATTGAATATTACCTGTATTGTCGCTAATTAAACCAAAGACCCTAGGTAACACGGCGCCACCTACAATGGACATTACAATTAGGCTACTCGCCATTTCTGTATCTTTTCCTAAGGATTGTATCCCCAATGAAAATATAGTAGGGAACATGATTGACATAAAAAAGCAAATTGCTATTAATGCATAAACCGTTGTCATGCCTTTTCCTAATATGGCAACTAAACATAAAGCAACACAGATAAGTGCGAAAGAAGTTAAGAGTTTGCGTGGTTCAATAAATCGCATTAAAGCGGTTCCAGAAAAACGTCCAATCAAAAATGCAAGGCCCCCAAAGCTTAAATAATCCGCTGCTTGTAATTCTGTGATATTGGCTGTCTTGGTTGCATACAAAATAAATAGGCTTAGTACACAAACTTGGGCTCCCACATAAAAAAACTGAGTTATCACCGCCCAGGTCAAATGTTTATGTTTGAGCGTTTCTGAGATAGACGCTTTTGCGCCAGAATTATTTTTATCTCTAATATCTGGCAACTTGATGATAAAAAATAAGACTGCAAATACCAGTAATATAACACCTAAAATGGCATAAGGTGTTTTTACACTATAGGCTTCCGAAGCCAATGCAATTTTTTTAGTAGCATCTGTCATTGCCGCCAATTCACTATCCGTATACCCTTTGGTTAAGATTAATCTTGCGCCAATAGCAGGCGCAATAGCCACCGCTAGCCCATTAAAAGATTGAACTAGGTTTAACCTTTGCGTTGCAGTACTAGGGTCTCCTAAGCTAGAAGCATACGGATTTGCCGCTGTTTCCAATATTGTTAAGCCACATGCAATAACAAATAGCGCAAATAAGAAATAGTTATAAGATTGATTGTTTGCAGCAGGTATAAATAAAAAGGAACCTATTGCAAATAAGATTAAGCCTGCAATAATACCCATTTTATATCCCCACTTTTTCATGATATAGCCAGCTGGAAGTGCCATTATGAAGTAAGCAATAAAAACAGAAGAGTCCACTAATGTTGACTGTGTAGTAGTAAGTGTAAATGACTTTTTTAAATGGGGTATTAAAATAGGATCTAAATTATGTGCGAATCCCCATAAAAAAAACAGACATGTAATTAAAATAAAAGGGATGGAGTCCGAAATTGATTTTTTCATACGCATATTAGCTTGTGACAAATTAATGACATTTAAATATAATACATAAAGGCTATTTGACAATAAATTTGAACTTTCCATTCCAATTACAAAAAGAATAGTACTAATTTAGCGCAACGAAAAACCAAACTTGTTTATGAAAAATGTTTTAATGACTGCAATGCTACTTGCATTCTCAATTTGCTCAATTGCAAAGCCAGTTTCTAACAATCCAAGGGAGTATTACATGATACAAGTATACCATTGTACTTCACAAAAGCAAATTAATACTATTGATGCTTTTATGAAAAGTGTTTACTTACCACATTTGCATTCAGTAGGTATTTCTAAAGTTGGGGTATTTGAGCCAGTAGACAATGATACAGCTGCAGACAAAAGACTAATGGTTTGGATCCCTTTAAAGTCTATTAATGAAATAGATAAATTGGATAATATTATTGAACAACTTGACCCAATGGGGAACAATCCTTTAATACATTTAGAACATGGAGATAGTAGTTTACCTTATTCAAGAATTGAAACTACTATTGCTAAAGCATTTAAAAATCAGCCTCAGTTTTCAACTAAATCTGATTTGGTGAAATCTAGTGCTCGCATTTATGAATTTAGAAGTTATGAAGGACCTACCGAAGACATGTACTTAAGAAAAGTACATATGTTTAATGAAGGAAAAGAAATTGAATTATTTAATAAATTAAATTTCAATGCTATTTTTTACGCTAAAGTGATTGCTGGAAACAGAATGCCAAACTTAGTGTACATGACAAGCTTTAACAATATGGATGATCGTAACGCACATTGGAAAATATTTGGAGAAGACCCAACTTGGAAAATTATCTCTAATTTGCCACAGTATTTAAAAACTATTTCTAAAGCAGATATAATTTTAATGACCGCTAAGGATTACGCAGATTTTTAGTGAATTAATTGCAATCCCATTAGACGAGCTAATTCTAATTTAGCTGAGCACAGTTGAAATTGGTATTGTAATTGATTAAATAAAGCTCTTTGGTAATCGGAGTTGGTAGAAGTTACTTCAATAGGAGTAGCTGTTCCATTTAACAACTTCGCGTTACTTAATTTTTGTGCTAATGCAGCTTGCTCAATTTGAGAAGCTGCATTTTTTATGCGTTGTTCATTGCTTTGAATGTCAATTATAGCTGCTTTAATATCTTTCTCAAAATCATGCAATACCGCTACTGCATCGGTTTCTTGAATAGCAAGCCCTTGTTGTTGTATCTTAATTTGTTGCTTTGTTTTACCACCATTAAACAATGGCACAGAAAAACCTATACCTGCATTATAATTAAATCGTTGGTCTTGAATAGCAGGCAAATAACCATTTTTTGAACCTACACTAGCTTTCATGCCTACATAAGGCCTTTCATTAAGCTTACTAATAGCCAATTCAGATTTTGCAATATTGACTTTATCTTTTGCAATTGCCAAGCTTGGATTATGTAATAATGCTTGTTGTATTGCTTCTTCAACACTATAATTATTTAAGACAAATTGTAATTGACTCTCTTTGATCTCCTCAATGCCAGTACCATATTTCATTAGATTAGCTAATTTTTTTAAGCTAGTCTCTAAATCAATTTTTCTATTTAATTCATTATCAATTTTTGACTGAATGGTAAGTAAGTCAAGCTGTATAGCGTTGCCATTTTTTAATTGAGATTCAATTACATTTTTATTTTCATTTAATAATTGTAAAACGGTATGCTGTATTTCGATTGATTTTTTTGCATAAATCATTTGGTAGTACACTTGACTAATTTGATAAAATAAATTTAATCTAAGTTGTTCTGCCTGGTGTTTTGAACTTTGAAGTTCATTCTTCGCTTTTTCGATATTTGTTTTTAATCGGCCAAAATCAAATAAAGTATAGGTACCATTTAATGCAGCACTCATATTATGTTCGGGTGCAAACTGAAATAGTTTTTCTCCAAACTGTACTTCAATTTTAGGCTTTACATAGGCATAGCTTGCATCAAAGTTAATGTCTGGATATTTATTTAATTGAGTAAGCAATAATCTATCTTCTGCTAATTGAACTGACTGTTGCGTTTCTTTTACTTTAGGATAGTAGGTTAATGACTGTGTCAATAAATTAGACAATTCATTATTCACTAAATTTTGTGCAGCTGCTATATTAGTTAAGCTAACTAAAAATAATGTGGATGTGATCAATTTTTTCATATTCAAATGAGGTTGTATTTTAATGCTTGCGCGCTTAATTTAATGTGCTTCAGACGCAGCCTCTAAAGCCGCTTTGTCTAATTTTTTTCTAGTTCTTAAAAAGAAAACCAATGGTATTACTACCAAGAAGAATATCCCTACGACTCTGAATGTGTCTAAATAAGATAAATAATAAGCCTGTCTGTCAACAGACATATCAATCAGTTTATATGCTTTTTCGGTAGCGCCATGAAAATCCCCTGTCTTAGCACTAATCCCCTGACTTATAGTATTCACTCTTTCCTGCCATGCCGTTCCGTCGGAGGGAATATGCGCAATTAGATTGGATCTATGTTTGAAATATTGTTGAGCAACATAATTGTTAGCCATAGCAATACCAAAAGCACCTCCCAATTGACGAATCATATTATTAAGTGATATACCGGCTGCATAGTCTTTAGGAGCCAACCCAACCACCGCCTGATTAATTAATGGCAATTGACTTAAGGAAATACCAAAGGCACGAATTAACAAGGGCCAGAAAAAATCCCATTTTCCAGCATCAATGGGCATTGCAGCACTATAAAATGCATAAAGAGCAAATAAACTAAAACCCACTATAACAAAGGGGATTGGCGAAACGCCCTTACTCATTAATTTACCTATTATAGGCATCATTATTACGCCCGCCAAAGTGGGTAATAAAAGTGAACTACCCGTTTCAAATGCCGTAAACCCCATTACCCTTTGAGCTAGTACTGGATATACAAAGACGGAAGTGAATAATCCAAAGCCAGCTACAAAAGTGAATATGGTTGTAAATGCTAAATTTCGATTGCCCAATACCCTCAAATTAACTGCGGGTTGTTTTATACTCAGTTCATACCAAATAAACATGCTCAAACCTACTACGGCAATCATGGAGCAAAAGCGAATGGTATCACTACTAAACCACTCTTCAGATTCGCCTCTTTCTAAGACATATTGTAAGCATCCAATTCCTACTGCAAGCAGTAGGATTCCGGTATAGTCAATTTTGATGTCTGCCTTGCCCTTACCCTCGCCTTCTTTTTTATCAATGAAAGTGTAAGCTAAGAAAGTGGCAATAAATCCAATTGGAATATTGATCATGAAAATTAAAGGCCAGCTATTGTGTTCTATAATCCAACCTCCAAGTGTGGGACCTAAAGTGGGACCTAATACAATTCCCATACCAAATAAGCCAGCAGCCATAGGACGATCCTTAGGCTCAAATGCGTCAAATAATATGGCTTGAGAAGTAGACAATAATGCCCCACCTCCTACACCTTGCACAAATCGCCATATAATTAGTTCCACTAGACTATCCGATTGCCCACACAAATAAGAGGCAATTGTAAAGATGATCATGGAGGCGATATAGTAATTTTTTCTTCCAAAATATTCTGCCAAAAAACCGGTAAGTGGAATAATAATGACATTCGCAATAGCGTAAGACGTAATTACCCAGCTAATATCTTCAATGCTTACGCCCAAACTACCAGAGATATCTGTTAATGCTACGTTTACAATAGAAGTATCAATCAACTCCATTATGGCAGCTGATACTGTTGTTAAAACGATAACTGCTTTTGCTATTCCTTTAGGGGTTGCCATTAAAACTATTTGTCAACTGTGATAAATACACTCATACCTGCTCTTAATTTATTTTTTAAGGCGGCTTGATTGTCAATAGAGATTTTTACAGGAATTCTTTGAGTTACTTTAATAAAGTTTCCACTTGAATTATCTGGAGGCAATAAAGAAAATTTTGCTCCAGTAGCGTCACTTAAACTTACAATAGTTCCTTGAACCACCATTTCAGCAAAAGCATCAATACGGATATCTACCTTTTTGCCTTCGTATAAATCAGCTAATTGACTTTCTTTGAAATTGGCTACAATCCAGTAACTGCTATCGTTTACAATAGAAAACAACGGCGTTCCAGCTTGTACAAATTGTCCGATACTAATGTTTTTCTTACCAATTTTACCTTTAACAGGGGCTGCTATTTTAGTATATGATAATTTTAATTCAGTTTCTTTGATTCTTGTTTTTTTCATATCAATCATCGCCAAAGCTCTATTCACACTTTCTTTTAAAACCTCGATTTTATTTTTCGCAGTAGCTAATTCGGTTTGCGCGTTGGCTAATTCTTGATTAGCTGCAGCTAATTGATATTCTGATTCTTCTAATTGTTTTCTAGTTATTGCTTGTTCTTTATATAAATTTTGATCTCTGTTTAAATCATTATTTACTTTTTGCTTTCTGATATTTTTTAAGTCTATTGCGCCTTTGTTATTTTGTAAAGACAAAATAGCGTTTGCCAATTGTGCTTTTGCATTTGATACTTCTGCTGTAGATTGTTGCAAATCAGCTTCTTGCTCTTGTAATTGAATTCTTAAATCTGCATCGTCAATTTCAACAATTTGTTGATTTTGAGCAACCGAATCAAAATCCTTTACATCGACAGATTTTACGAATCCTGAAATTCTAGTTAATACTGGCACAATAGTCGTTTCTATTTGTGCATTGTCGGTAGTTTCATGTGTTAATGAAAATATCAACTTCTTTACGCCAAAGAATACCGCAACAGCTAATAAAAGTCCTATTACGATTTTTCTAATTGTTGCCGACTTATTACTGCTTTGAGAATCTAGCTGATTTTGCTCCATTTGAATGAAATATAATTAAAAAAAATATTTGAGTAAGATGGGCGCAATTTACACTAAATAGGGCAGACCCTATTATGAATATGATAAAAGGACATTATAAAACTTGATTAAACTCCAGGCGTTCACCGTCGGGCCCTTCTATATTAAAATACTTGCAGCCATTCTTCCAAAAAGCAAGAAATACTGGTGCAGCTTCAAAAATATGATAGCCATTGGCCTTTAGCGTCTCAAAGGTGATATCAATATCGTCTACATCAAAAGCAATATGATCAATATGTCCATTTTGTCGGCCACGAACTTCCTCTAATTCTGGTTCAGGCATTTGGTATAGTTCGATTATCATATCATTCATGTGCATCATGGAAACATTTCCTTTTTCACCATGCAGATCAAATTCAGATTGCATAATATTCTTGAAGCCTAATCCTTCATAAAATGTTTCGGACTTTTTTAAATCTGTTACAGGAATGCCAATATGCTGAAGCCCATTAATTTTCAATTCCATCGTAAAAAATTTATTTAGATATAAATAGCCAATTTAAAGATAAAATATGTTTGTTGATTATATTGGTAGTAGAAATTATTTTGGCAAAGCGAAAGCCATATAAGTGTCGCCAGACTTGGTCCTTAATTTTCCGCCGCCACATGCTATAACAACATATTGTCGTCCATTCACTTGATATACTGCCGGTGTTGCGAAACCTGGATACGGTAGATCAGTTTCCCAAATCAACTTGCCTGTTCTTTTATTAAAGGCACGAAACTTACTGTCTTTTGTAGCTGCAATAAATAATACGCCTCCTGCTGTTACCACTGGGCCACCATAGTTTTCGGTACCCGTATGTATTCCTTTTGCTAAAAATTCCGGAGTTTCACCCAATGTGGTTTTCCATGCAATTTTACCAGTATTTAAATCAATGGCATTCAATGATCCCCAAGGGGGTGCTACTGCAGGATAGCCGTCCTTAGTTAGAAATTTATTATATCCAGTGCTTGTGTATGGCATCTCCCAATAAGGGTTTATTTTTTTTACTGGTCCTTTAAAAGCAAGTCCTCCTTTATTTTTCAATATTAAAATATAGGATGCTATTGCTAAATGCTCCTCTTTATTTAACTGAGTAAATGCTGGCATCATCCGACGTCCACTTTTTAATAAATCAACAAATGAATTTTCATTGTATTTTTTTTCAGCACCTATTAAAGTAGGATAATTTCCACCGCCTTTCTTTTCTGGACCATGACAAGCCATACAATTTGTTTTATACAATCTTTCTCCTGCTACTAAATTTGTTTCTTGTTTTAGTAATTCATTTTTCTGATCTACCATGGTTAAGATCCATGGCATTTCATTTGCATTTATATATAATAAATTCGTAGCTGGGTCATAAGCAGGCCCTCCCCATTCAGCACCTCCATCAAAACCAGGAAATATAACAGTCCCTTTTTTAGAAGACGGATTAAACATAAATCCACTGCTCAGATTCGCAAGTTTATTTTTTATTTCAAGTTGTTCTTCTGGGGAAACTAAATTATTAATTTCTTTTTCTGTAAAAGCTTGTCTTGTAAATGGCGCTATCACAGTTGGCCAAGGTTGTGTAGGAGCTAATTTCTCACCAACCAATTCCGTATTTGTAGGAACCGCTTTTTCATGAATTGGATAAATTGGCTTGCCATTAGTTCTATCTAACAAAAAGACGAAACCTGTTTTAGTAGGCTGCGCAAGGGCATCTATCTTTTTCCCGTCCTTGGTGATGGTAACTAATGCGGGCGCCGTGGGAAGGTCTCTATCCCAAACATCATGATGTACTGTTTGATAATGCCATACTTTTTTTCCTGTTGCCGCATTTAATGCTAAAATACTATTCGCAAATAAATTTGCACCAGTTCTTTTACCACCATAAAAATCATAAGAAGCAGACCCTAATGGAGCATATACAATACCTCTTTTTTCATCCAAACTAAATCCAGCCCAGGCATTTACACCACCTATGTTTTTCCATGCCTCTTTATCGTCCCAGCTTTCATAGCCTTCTTCTCCAGGTTTTGGTATCGTATGAAATTTCCACCTTAGCTTTCCAGTATGTACATCATAAGAGCGAATATAACCAGGAGCTGCTGCTGCATTTTCATTAACTCGCGACCCTATTATAATTTGATCTTTAAAAATAACACCGGGGCTTGTCATCGCAATATATAGTTCAGCAACATCTCTATCTAAATCATTGTGTAAGTCTAGTCTTCCATTTGTTCCAAACTTTTCATTCAACTTTCCTGTAATAGCATCTACACAAAATAAGTTTGCTCCTGCAGCATAAAAAATACTTTTAGTACTATCGTCTGCATAATAGGTTACACCTCTACAAACATTCATTGCAAAATATCCAACTCCCTTTACACCTTGTTCCGTAATCTGATAAGGATCAAAAATCCATTTTGACTTTCCTGTAGCTGCGTCCACCGCGAACAACTTTAATTTGGGAGAAACTCCGTATAATACATTATTTACTACAATTGGATTTACTTGAATTTGAGTATACACATCCGAATCTCCAGTTTTAAACTCCCAAGCTTTTTGCAATTGGATTACATTGCTTGTGTCAATCTGTGTCAAAGCTGAATAACGAATATTGTCTTTAGTTCCTCCATAAATACTCCATCCAGTATAGTCGTCTAAATTATTTTTACAAGCTACTAACTGAAACAAGAGTATTACCAAGCATATAATTGGTTTAATTTTTTTCATTCTCTAAAATACACAATTTTATTTCTTCTTGTAAAACAATTGGATAGGCTTGAAGGGCCCAAACTTGTGTTGATGCTCACTAAAAGTATCAAGATAAGGGCCTGTTGGATAATCAAAAGGCTTGGAAGCAACTGCAGGCCAGTCTTTTGACTTATCTATATGCGGTCTTGGCTGTGCATTAATATACGCCGCAATATCCCAAGCTTCTTGATTCGTCAAAGCTGGCTTATGATAATTAACGGTATTAGGCATATTGTTTTTAATAAACCCTGCAAGTTTTGAAATTTGATATAAACCTGCGCCGTCATTATAACTATGCATTCCCCATAAAGGAGGATATTCATACATACTTGATTGAGGATTCATTTTCCCTTGCCCGTCTTTTCCATGACAAGAAACACATTGTTGCTGAAAAACAATAATTCCTTTTTGGGGGTTTGCTGGTTCATCTAAAAATGCAATGGGCTCAATCCCACTTCCCTTAACCTTTGTTCCTTTTGGAATATTTTCACCTAGCCACTTAATATACGCATAGATAGATTGCATCTCCTTGGAATTAGTATCCAAGGCTTTCCCATTTAAACTTCTTTCAAAACAATCATTCACTCTCTTATAAATAGATTCTATTGTCCCCGACCTTGCACGAAATTTTGGATAAGTTGAAAACACAGAACCGTAATTTAATCCCCATGGTTTAGTTCCTGCTTCCAAATGACAATTTTGACAGTTCATTCCATTGGTAGTTCGACTCACTGAACCATTTGGTCCCAGGTATTTTGCTGTTTTAGAAATGAGCTCATAACCATACCATATATACATTCCGTCTGTTCTCGAATTCTTAGGAATTTGATAAAATGAGGGGCCCACCCAAGCAGTGCTGTCTTTAGGTTGATTAGCCAAGTCAGCTTCTGCTTCTTTTAATAATTGATTAGACTTTGACATCCAATAAAATGTCGCGAAAGCAATTAATAAAAACAATAAAAAATATAGCTGTGCTTTTTTCAATACAATTAGTTAACACTTGCTTTTAAATAACTCCAACCAAGTTCTTGTTTTAAAACTAATTCTGCAACGCCCGACGGGACAGTGCCTGCAACCATTAATAAATCTGCTTTAGTTACATTATGTTTTTTCATGGAATTTTCACATGCATAAAATATCACTCCTTCTTTCACTAATGCTTCCACTTCTGCTGCTAAATGCGTTTTAGCTTTTACTAATAAATCTAATCCTTTACCATGTGCCACTACTTCTACCTGAATAGTTCCTGGCCAAATTTTTTGTAAATTTTTTATATTCCCAATGGTACTAGACCATGCAGCAGTGTCTGCTGTATTTAATTGAATCACCACTTTATGTATCACAGTTGCACTTTGCGCTTGTGAAACAAACTGAAAACTTAATAGTATGATGATGATTAAAGTTAAGCGTTGTAGTGATTTGTTCATGGTGGATATTTTTATGAATTTACACAAATAATGCCAACAAAAAAAGCCCCCATAAGGTGTTTAACTATTGGGGGCAAAATAAAACCGAATTGGCTTTATGAAATTTTTATTCAATTAAATAAACTGCAGCATTGTTCCTATCATGATAATAGCTAATAACAGGGTGGTTGGGCAAACGTATTCTGTTATTTCAAATTTTTCCGTTTCTTTTATTTCCTTAAAACCACCTTTGACATCAATTAAATGTTCAAAACCTCTTGCTTTTAATATTGAAATGAAAATCATTGAACGGTATCCCCCAGCACAATGCACATAGTATGTTTTATCCTTATCAATACTAGCCATGCTATCATTGATAAAATCTAAAGGGGCATTCTGTGCATTCTTGATATGCTCGCTTCCAAACTCAGATGCTTTACGAACATCTAAAATTGCTGCGTTTTTGTCTGCCGCTCTTATATTCGCTAATGCTTCTGCAGTAATAGATTGGATATGATCCATTTCCTTACCAGACTTTTTCCAAGCTTCAAACCCACCTGCTAAATACCCAATAGTAAAATCATATCCCACACGTGCTAGTCTAGTTATGACTTCCACTTCTCTTCCCTCGTCTGTAATTAATAATATTTCTTGTTTGATGTCTGGAATCATTGCTCCTACCCAAGGTGCAAAATTTCCATCAATTCCAATATTTATGGAATTAGGTACAAATCCTTTTGCAAATGTTTGCGCATCTCTGGTATCTAATATTAACGCAGCAGTTTCGTTAGCTGCTGCTTCAAATGCATCAGGAGACAATGCATGTTGACCTCTTTCTAAAACTTTATCAATACTATCATAGCCTTGAATATTCATCATTACATTTAAAGGGAAATATCCTGGAGGAGCTACTAGACCATCTAATACCGCATCTATGAATTCTGGCTTTGTCATGTCTGCACGCAAAGCATAATTTGTTTTTTTCTGATTGCCAAGTGTGTCAGTTGTCTCCTTGCTCATGTTTTTTCCACAAGCACTGCCAGCACCATGCGCTGGGTAAATGATAATATCGTCTGCCAATGGCATGACTTTATTACGTAAAGAATCATATAAATGAGCAGCTAAAATATCCTGAGTTAATTCCGCTTTAACTTTTTGTGCTAAATCTGGACGACCTACGTCACCAATAAATAAAGTATCTCCGCTAAATAATGCTTTCTCTTTGCCGTTTTCGTCGATTAGCAAATAACATGTACTCTCCATGGTATGACCAGGCGTATGTAACACTTTAATTTTAATATCACCGAGTGTTATTATTTCGCCATCCTTTGCAGCATAAAATTCGAAGCTGGGTGCCGCTGTTGGACCAAAAACAATTTGAGCACCTGTCTTTTGTGCTAAATCCAAATGTCCAGAAACAAAGTCTGCATGAAAATGTGTTTCAAAAACATATTTAATAGTAGCCCCGTTTAAAGCTGCTTTTTGAATATAAGGAGTCACTTCACGTAATGGGTCCACAATAGCAGCTTCCCCATTACTTTCAATATAATAAGCACCTTGTGCTAAACAACCGGTATATATCTGCTCAATTTTCATAATATTAATTTTGCTCATCAAATTTCAAGTATAAAATTAGAGATTAACGTGACAATTATCACATTTGTTTAAAATTATTTAATAAGTGCCAAATATCACATAAGTTATGCCTTAACTTTATCATTTTTGCCTAAACATTTACTAATGGAATTAATTGGATATTTGGTTTCGGTGCTTATAGGAGTCTCTTTAGGATTGATTGGTAGCGGCGGTTCTATATTAACGGTACCCGTACTAGTTTACCTTTTCAAAGTAGAACCCTTATTGGCTACTACCTATTCTTTATGTATTGTAGGTTTGAGTAGTATTGCTGGGGTTATTTCAAAATACAAACAAAAATTACTAGATTTTAAAATAATATTAGTTTTTGGAATACCGTCCATGATTGGAGTGGTATTGTCCAGAAAATTAATTCTACCTGCCATACCCAATAATTTTAAATTATTAGGATTCATGGATGTATCAAAAAGTAATTTTATCATGTTATTTTTTGCTAGCCTAATGCTAGCTTCTGCAACTTCAATGATTCTTGGAAAAAATAAAGCTGACGATTTAACTGTTAAGCCGAGTTATGGCATAACACTAATGCTTGTTGGACTTTTAGAAGGTATGGTTACAGGTATTGTTGGTGCCGGAGGCGGGTTCCTTATTATTCCAGCTTTAGTGTTATTAGGAAAATTACCAATGAAAAAAGCCATTGCATCTTCTCTTTTCATTATTACTATAAAATCAATTTTTGGATTTGCTGGCGATTTAATACATACCTCGGTAGATTTCAAATTTTTATCTATTATAATTTTATTGGCTACGGGGGGAATCATACTTGGTAATTTTTTAAACAACAAGATAGATGGCGCTAAGTTGAAAAAAGGTTTTGGATGGTTCGTGCTAGCCATGTCGATATTTATCTTTATTGAACAATTGTTTTTTTCAGCTTATTTGAAATAATTACATTAATCTACTATATTTGTAGACTAATTATTATCTCAAATTAAATAAGCTTTATATGAGTTTTGTTGAAATTATTAAGCAGCCTTGGCCTTGGTATATTGCAGGTGCTATTATTGGAATGATTGTTCCTTTATTACTTATTGTAGGCAATAAAACATTTGGCCTTTCTTCTAATTTAAGACATATCTGTGCTGCTTGTTTTCCGGCTAACCTTGAATTTTTTAAATACGATTGGAAGAAGGAATCCTGGAATTTATTTTTTGTACTTGGTATAATTATAGGTGCGTTTATAGCGACCACCTATTTAACCAATCCAAATAGTCTTATTATTAATGCAAGTCTAAAGTCTCAGTTACAAAGTTTAAATGTGAACGACTTTCAGCACTTATTACCCAATGATCTTTTTAGCCTATCTGCATTGTTTACCATTAGAGGTTTTATTTTAATGGTTATTGGTGGATTCCTGGTTGGCTTTGGAACACGCTACGCCAATGGCTGTACGTCGGGACATGCTATTATGGGATTGAGTAATTTACAATGGCCTTCTTTAGTAGCTACTATATGTTTTATGATTGGGGGGTTTCTGATGACCAATTTTATTTTACCAATTATTTTAAAATTTTAATAAATGGAAACAGGAAATCAAACTAGATCAATAGACAATAAGGAAGAAGTATTATTAGATGAAACTTCCGCATGTATAAATCATTCCACAAAAGAGGAAAGTAAATTATCTCTATTAAAATATAGCCTAGTAGGCGCTTTGTTTGGTATTGTATTTGTAAAAGCAGAAATTATATCTTGGTTTAGAATACAAGAAATGTTTAAGCTGCAAAGTTTTCATATGTATGGTGTAATAGGTACCGCTGTTATAACTGGAATTTGTTCTGTTACACTTATAAAAAAATTCAACATAAAAACTTTACAAGGAGAGGATATTGTTATTATTCCTAAACATTTTTCAAAAGGTCATATTTACGGCGGCTTACTTTTTGGACTAGGCTGGGCAATGACAGGCGCTTGTCCTGGGCCGCTATTTGCGCAAATTGGCACTGGAACCTTAAGTGTTATGGTGGTAATAGCAAGCGCATTATTAGGCACTTGGACCTATGGTTATTTTAAAGAAAAACTACCTCACTAATGTAATAAATTTTTGTATTCCTAGTTTTAAAGTGACTGCTATTAATACTAGAAATCCAATGAGCGTTATTTGGTTAATAATTTCAACCTGTGCACCTTGAGCTGCTTTAATACCCCATAGTGCCCAAGCAATGACTAGCGGATAGGCAATAGTTTTATATTTAGTTATAAAGAATAAACCAAAAACAATTGCGATAACTATCATTAATACACTCCAATAAATGGGATCAAGGCCAAATCCATTCCATTTTAAATGAACTAGTAAAGCAGTAATATTTGCAATTGTGGCTACACTTACCCATCCAATATAAATTGAGAACGGTGTTTTTATTAAAATGCTATGGTCTTTTTTTATATTGATTGCCAATTGCTGTGTATGTATAAAAATTTGTATTAAAGAAAAAAGAAATAATAATATAATTAATACGCTTAATGCCACTTGTAAATAGTGCCAAGCAATTATCCAAGACGCATTTAATACACAGGTAGCCCAGTAATAAGGAGTAATTGCATTTAGATATTTTTTTATCTCAGGGAAATCATTTTGCTTAATTGTAAAGTAAGTAAATGCAATAGAATAGCTAAGAAAAAAAAGATAGATAATGCCCCAAATAGCAAATGTAAACCCTGCTGGAACAAAATAATTTGGATAAAATCCAGAAATCTGTCCAGTGTTATAGCCATTTATTGGTAAAATATTAGCCAATGCGTTCACGGCAATTACAACGATAAATAAAATCCAATTAATTACTATTTTCATGATAGACAAATTTTATAAACTAAATATTTTATTCATTAACACCCATTTCTCTCCTGGTTTAGCAATGGGAAGGGCTTGTTGATATTCCCACATCAATAATTCCCACTGTGTGACAATTTCATTTTTTGCATCTAATTTAGCTTTGTTTTCAAAACTAAAATCCGGCCCTCCTTCTAGTATCATAAAAAGTCTATTCGCGACTCTATAAATTTCTAATTGCAAAATATTTGCAGCTTTAATGGAGTCAATAATTTCTGGCCATACAGAACGATGATACTCTTCATAGGTGGCAATTAAATTATCGTCCTCTTTTAAATCTAGCGCAAAGCAATATCTAGTCATACACAATAAATTTAATTTTAATATACCATGAATTTTATTAATACTTATTACAAGGACACTAATTGCCATATACAAATGACTCCATCACTTCCATTGACTGAATGGCATCATTAGCAGCACAAGGGTTTTCACCCTTACCTAAAAAATACTGCACCACTTTTTCAATATGATTTTGTTGATTGTGCATAGGTGTCTCAAATGGAACTTTTTGCACTACTCCGTTTTGCTCAAGTAAAATTTCTAAGCCAAATACCGGAAAGCGAATGCTGCCAGTTGTTCCTATTATTTCGAATTCATCTTTTTCTAGTCCCTTTTCAACACAAAAATTCCAAATTCCTTTGAATGGAATAGCTCCTTCTAAAAGTATTTCGCCTTCTACCATATCCTCTGCTATATATAATCCAGCTTTATTATAGGACTTGCCTTTATAGCTAAGTGCTTTACCAAAAAAATAAAATAATAAGTCTAGCTGGTGGGGGGCTAAGTCATAAAAATATCCTCCTCCAGCTATAGTTGGATTCAATCTCCAATTATTAGGGTCTTTAGTATTATCGCCTGCATATTTAAGCATGGTCATATTTACAGACAATACTTTCCCAATACTATGCTGATCTAATGATTTTTTCACCGCCATAAATAATGGTAAATTTCTTCTATAGTGTGCAACTGAAAGTTTAACACCTAATTGTTCGGATGCGCTTTTTAAACGTATACAGGCAGCAACATTCAAGGCCATAGGTTTTTCTAAATAGACAGGCTTGCCTGCTTTCATAGCTTCCATAGCATAGTTTTCCCTAACATCTGGAGGTGTTGCAATGTAGATAGCGTCCACTTGATCACACTGGATTAGGTCGGTGCCATTTGTGAAAGTCAATGGGACCTGGTGCCTTAATGCATAATCACGAAGTTTTATTTCGTCACGACGCATTACGGCAACCAGTTCAGAATTAGGTACTTTATTAAAAGCTGGCCCACTCTTTATTTCGGTTACGTTACCACAACCAATTATGCCCCATCTAATTTTTTGCATTGTATTAGTTTTCGAATCCAATATAATTCCAATTAGCTTTCTTACAAGCTTCATTGAAATTTTTAATTTCGTTCTCTAATAAATTATTTTTTTGTTTTTCGTAAGTTAACCACTCTGCATGTAATTCTTCATAGCGCTTCACTTGTCCTTCTGTAATATAAGGAGAAGCTCCTGCTCCGTCAATTTCGCCTTTTACAAAAATGATATTCGCACTTAATTTATTTATAAAATTAATTACGTCGTCATTAGACTGAGACTTAGATTGGATCAATGCTTCTTCCCAGGTTGTTATAGTTTTTAAAATCGTTTTGGCATTTGCTGCTAATGAATCTAAAGCCTTATTGCCTTCTGCGCGTTTTGTAAATTGATTTAATTGGTCTTGCACTTTACGCATTTGAACAACCGACACATGTATTGCCTCTACATCTAAAGACGCTAATTTTGACCATTTATCTTGTGCTTCATAATCGGCAGCAGTATAAGACAATCTAGGATCTGCCAATAATTTAAAGCTCGTACTTACTGTTGAATCATTCACTTTTAAGCGAATAGTATAGTCACCTGGTATTGCTTTACGTCCACTATTACTTCCCTCAATGTATACGTTTTCAATGGTAGGCAAATTAGTATAATGTAAGTCCCAAACAAATCTATTCAATCCAGTTCTAACTTCGATTTTTGGATCTGCTTCTTCAGCGTTATTGCTTGTACTAAATTCAGACTTGTCCTTTGAATAAGTTCGTACGATATTTTTTGAAGCGTCTACAATTTCGATGGTTAGTTTTTTTACTGAATCTTTATTTTGAATATGATAGTAAATCACAGCACCAGTAGACGGATTAGCCATTGTGGTATTTATCTTTAAAATGTCTTCGTCTTCTGTAAACTGCCTGTCTAAAGGACTCGCTCCAGTAATTCTATATTGATTTGAAACAGGTAATAAAGTGAAGTCTGTATTCAAATTTGCTGCTGCTTTTCTTAATGGAGTTAAGTCGTCAAGAATCCAAAAAGCACGTCCCTGAGTAGAAGCAATTATGTGGTCTTGGTGTAATTTCAAATCGGTGATAGGAACTACTGGTAAGTTTAATTGTAATTGTTTCCAATTCAATCCACCATTATAAGAAATATAGAAACCCGTTTCTGTTCCTGCATATAATAAATTCTTAACAGCATTATCCTCTCTTACCACGCGTACATAAGCACCGTAAGGAATACCTTCTGTTAATTTAGTCCATGTTTTACCATAGTCAGTTGTCTTATATATTAAAGGTGTAAAGTCATTGAATTTATATTTATTCACTGCGATATAAGCTGTGGCTTTATCGAAAGGAGAAACTTCGATCGCATTTACTAAAGTTCCTTTAACACCTTCCGGTGTAATATTAATCCAATTAGCACCTCCGTCTTTTGTGATATACACTAAACCATCATCACTTCCAGTATAAATTACTCCTTTCTCCAAGGGTGATTCTTTCACATAAGTTATAGTGCAATAGTTTTCACCTCCAGCACCTTCATTGGTATAAGGTGTTCCACTTATACCCATTCTACTAGTATCGTGTGTTGTTAAATCTGGAGAAACCGCTTTCCACGATTTTCCTAAGTCTGTTGTTTTGAATAATATATTTCCAGCATGA
>CALPWK020000029.1 GCA_943327245.2 Comamonas sp. lk
AATGAAAGTCACTTATCAATAGCCTCATGGATATATGAATTTATAATTCTGAGTATCCCTTTACAACATGTTTGTAAGGAGAATGAAAAAGGGGAATCTACTTGTGATGAGCAATCCTTAGAAGCCCTTTCTAAATTGAAAGGAGTTCCATTAGAAGTAAATGACAAGCATATTTGGAAAGGCCTGGATCAGTTTAAAGAATTCGAAAACGACGATGAAGAAGATTAAAAAAAAATGGTTGAAGAATAAATATTAATAAAAAACTTAAAACATAAGAGATGCCTAATCCTAAACGCAGACACTCACAACAACGTAGTGCAAAAAGAAGAACTCACTATGTAGCACAAGAAGTTACATTGAGCAAAGATGGTACAACAGGAGAAATCCATGTACGTCACCGTGCTCATGTACAAGAAGGTAAATTGTTCTACAAAGGAAAATTAGTATCTGAAAAAGCGCCTTTAAAAGCCTAATTCAATCTTAGAATGAATATCGGAATAGATATGATGGGTGGTGATTTTGCACCACTGGAAGCCGTAAAAGGTGTACAACAATATCTTTCTAATTCTGAGCATAACATATTCTGCATTGGTGAAGAAACCCAGTTGAATGAACTATTTCAACAACATGGGATCTCTTCACCATTTTTGCATGTAGTACATGCATCAGAAGTAATTGGTTATCATGAACACCCTACCAAGGCTTTAAAAGAAAAACCGAATTCGTCTATAGCGATAGGTTTTGGATTATTAGCTACTGGAAAAATCGATGCTTTTTTAAGCGCAGGTAACACGGGTGCTATGTTAGTTGGTGCTATGTTTAGTATCAGACCAATTAAAGGTGTGCTAAGACCTACTATTGCCACTTTACTTCCTAAGTTAAATGGTAAGACTGGTTTATTGGTGGACGTTGGTTTAAATGCCGACTGCAAACCTGAACAATTAAATCAGTTTGGCTTACTAGGTAATTTATATGCAAAGCATATCTTAAACATTGAACAACCTACCGTAGGTTTATTAAATGTTGGAGAAGAAGAAGGTAAAGGAAATTTATTAGCGCAAGCTACCTACCCTTTGCTTAAAGAAAACACGGCAATCGACTTTATTGGTAATGTAGAAGGAAGAGATCTTTTCAATGACAAAGCAGACGTAATAGTTTGTGATGGTTTCACGGGAAATATTATCCTTAAAACTGCAGAAGCCATGTATGAAGCGGCAGCACATCAAAACCTAGGAAATGATTCCTTTTTTGGACGTTTCCATTTTGAGAATTACGGAGGCACTCCTGTTCTAGGAGTAAATAAGCCAGTTATTATTGGACATGGAATTAGTAATGCAAAAGCATTTAAAAACATGATCTTATTAGCAGAAAAAATGATAGAAACTAAATTCTGCGACATCATCACTTCCAATTTCGAGAATTTGTAGATTTCGATCTAATCAAAAGTATTCTTTTCCTATTATCCTAACATTCCTTAGTATTTTAAGTTAATTTCACATTGCAATTAAAAAGCAAGCTTATGTGGTTAAATAATATCTTAGAAACTATTGGGAATACCCCCCTTATTCGACTTAATAAAATCACATCTGATATTCCAGCAACCATTTTAGCTAAAGTGGATTACTTTAATCCAGGCAATTCCATTAAAGATAGAATGGCATTAAAAATGGTAGAAGTTGCAGAAGCAGAAGGTAAATTAAAGCCAGGTGGTACCATTATTGAATGCACAAGTGGAAACACAGGTATGGGCTTAGCATTGGCCGCTGTCGTAAAAGGCTATAAATGTATATTCACTACAACAGACAAGCAGAGCAAAGAAAAAATGGATATCCTAAGAGCAGTTGGTGCAGAAGTCATTGTATGTCCTACCAATGTGGCGCCAGAAGATCCTGCTAGTTATTATTCTGTTGCAAGAAAGTTAGCCGCTGAAATACCCAACTCCTATTTCTTTAATCAATATGATAATCTAGCTAATAGACAAGCGCATTACGAAAGTACTGGCCCGGAAATTTGGAAACAAACAGACGGAAAAATTACACATTTAATATCTACAGCAGGTACGGGTGGAACTATCACAGGAACTGCCACCTATTTGAAAGAACAAAATCCAGCTATTCAAATTTGGGCAGTAGATCCTATAGGTTCTTTATTGACCCATTACTTTGAAACGGGAGTTGTGGATATGGATTATGTTCAACCCTATATTGCTGAAGGTTTTGGAGAGGACTTTGTACCAGCCAATTATGATATGTCAGTAATTGATCATTTTGTTCAAGTGTCTGATAAAGATGGCGCTGTTATGACAAGAAGATTAGCAAAGGAAGAAGGACTTTTTTGTGGTTATAGTGCTGGTGCTTGTATACAAGGATTAATACAACTAAAAGACCGTTTAAAACCAACCGATATTGTGGTTTGTATATTCCACGATCACGGTAGTAGATATATTGGGAAAGTATATAATGACGACTGGATGATTAGCAAAGGTTTTATGTAAGCTTAGGCTAACGTTCATTTGGTTCTAAATTTGTATATTTGTCACTCAAATAATAAACTATGAGCAAGTACAGAGCAGGTGTTTTATTCGGCAAAGAATTGGAAACGTTGTATAACGATGCAAAAGCAAATAATTTTGCAATTCCAGCAGTGAATACCACTGGAACAGATACTATTAATGCAGCTATTGAAACAGCAGCAAAAGTGAACTCTCCTATTATAATTCAATTTTCAAATGGCGGTGCTCAATTTATTGCAGGTAAGGGTATGCCAAATGACAATTTGCAAGCAAATATTCAAGGTGCTATTGCAGGTGCCTTACACGTACACCAAGTAGCTAAATTTTATGGCGTTCCTGTTATATTACATACAGACCATGCTTCAAAGAAATGGTTGCCATGGATTAGTGCTTTGATTGACGAAAGTGAAAAATATCACAAATTACATGGACAACCTTTATTCAGTTCACATATGTTGGACTTGTCTGAAGAACCAATTGAAGAAAATATACAAACATCTGTTGAATTTTTCAAACGCATGGCTCCATTGGGAATGGGTATTGAAATTGAGTTAGGTGTTACAGGTGGTGAGGAAGATGGCGTTGACAACAGTGGTGTTGAAAATGACAAATTATATACACAACCAGAGCACGTTGCTTATGCATATACTGAATTAGGAAAAGTAGGTAATTTATTTACAGTTGCCGCTGCTTTTGGTAATGTTCACGGTGTATACAGTCCAGGTAATGTGGAATTAAAGCCTGAGATTTTACACAATGGTCAACTACATATTGAGAAAACAATGGGTACAGCTCCTAAGCCAGTATACTTTGTATTCCATGGTGGTTCTGGTTCTCCTCAAAATCAAATTAGAGAAGCCATTGGATATGGCGCTATCAAAATGAACTTAGATACCGATTTACAATGGGCTTTCTGGGAAGGTGTTTTAGGATACTACAAAAAGAATGAAGCATATTTACAGACTCAATTAGGAAATCCTGAAGGAGCTGAAAAGCCGAATAAGAAATATTACGATCCAAGAGTTTGGTTGAGAAAAGGAGAAGAGTCATTTATCAAAAGATTAGAACAATCTTTTGAAGACTTAAACTGTATTAACAAAAACGCTTAATCAAAATTTTAAACAGCCGCCTCATTGAAAAATGGGTGGCTGTTTAATTTATATAAGTTCATAGAGATTAACACGATTGCTCACTTAAATGTAACGCTATGCGAAACAGAGAAGAAGATATTGAAGTGAATTTAACTGGAGAAGAAAGTACCAGTTCAGAAGCTGCTAAATCTAGATGGTTTAAAAGAATCAGAAAAGGTATTACCACTTCTACAGCAGACAAAAAAGAAACTCCAGAAGGACTTTGGACTAAATGTCCAACTTGTAATCATATATGCACAAGTTCAGAACTAAAGGAGCATCTATTTATTTGTACAAGTTGTAACTATCATCACCGTATTGGAAGTGATGAATATTTTGATATCTTATTTGACGACCAAGACTACAATGTACTTTTTGATAATATCATAAGTAAGGACGCATTAAACTTTACCGACCTTAAAAATTATCAAAAACGTTTAGACGAAATTCATGCTAAAACGGATTTAAAAGATTCGATGCGTATTGGTGTTGGTAAAATGTACACGGAACCATATGTAGTTGCTTGTATGGATTTTGAATTTATTGGAGGATCATTAGGAAGTGTAATGGGAGAGAAATTTAGTCGTGCAGTAGACTATTGCATCGAACATCGTTTACCATTTTTAGTAATTAGTAAAAGTGGTGGTGCTCGTATGATGGAGAGTGCCTTTAGCTTGATGCAATTAGCAAAAACAAGTGGTAAACTTTCTCAGTTAAGTGACGCTAAATTGCCTTTTATTTCATTGTTAACAGACCCAACATTTGGCGGTATATCTGCAAGCTTTGGAATGTTAGGTGATATTAATATTGCTGAACCTGGCGCTTTAATTGGCTTTGCTGGCCCAAGAGTTATTAAAGAAACAATTAAACGTGACTTACCTCCTGGATTTCAAAGAAGTGAGTTTTTATTAGAACATGGATTCTTGGATTTCATAGTAGATCGTAAGGATTTGAAGCATAAATTAGCGGAAGTTGCTTTCTTATTTAGAAACTAAGTAACCATGGCAAAGAAACCGTTACCAGCAAAAGAACTTAATAATAGGCAAGCCTATTTCAACTACGCCATAGAGGATAAATATGTTGCTGGTCTTGTATTGCTTGGAACCGAAGTAAAGTCCATTAGAGAAGGCAAAGTGAGTTTCAATGACTCTTTCTGTTTTTTTGACAGAGGCGAATTATGGGTACGTAGTTTATATATAAATGCATACTCGCACGGATCTGCCAATAATCATATAGAAGTGCATGATCGTAAATTATTACTAGAAAAAAGAGAGCTTAAAAAAATTGAAGGAAAAGTAAAAGAAAAAGGATTCACCATTGTTCCTTTAAGAATTTTCTTCAACGAAAAGCACTACGCCAAATTAGAAATTGGAATTGGTAAAGGAAAGAAAGAATTTGACAAACGTGAGACCATTAAAAACCGTGATATCGATAAAGATATTAAACGCTACTTAGCGAAATAATTAAAGTAATTGTAACTTTAAATTATAAGTACCACTTTTCCCTAATTGTACTTACCCGTATTTTCCTTTTTGTATTCCAACTGTTCCGCGAGTGCTGATGGGTCTGGGCGATGTGTTGTTGCATAGGCCACGCCTAATAATACTATAAAAATACCTAATGCAAATGCAAGTTCAGATGGCACTAACCAATAGTTCCAAGCCTGATTAAGCTTAGCATGTTCTGGTTGATTTAATTCGTAAATAATTTCTACCCGCTGCCCTGTTTTAGACTGAAATTTTTTTGCAGGTAATGGGATATAATATGTTTTGCCTTCTTCCTTGAAACTAGCTAGAACTGCACTACCCTTTTTAATAATTATTGCGGAGCTTATTTCACTATCAAAATAGTCTGGTGTCCTACTAAAAGGCAGGTAAGCTAATAATAAAGAAAAGAATAATATAATTGCAGACTTCATCATAATTAAAAAGAGTCCCTGATATTACTACCAAGGACTCTCAAAGTTAATTTATATAAAAATTAATTATTTAAACTTCTAAAGTCAACTGGCACTAATTTACTTACACCAGGCTCTTGCATAGTAACTCCGTAAATAACATCCACTGCACTCATTGTTTGTTTATTGTGTGTTACAATAATGAACTGTGAATTGTCTGAGAACTTTTGAATCATTTGAGTGAACTTACCTACGTTTGCGTCATCCAATGGTGCATCCACCTCATCCAGGATACAGAATGGTGCTGGCTTAATTAAGTAAATAGCAAATAACATGGCAGTAGCGGTTAAAGTTCTTTCTCCACCACTCAACTGCGTAATAGAAGAAGGACGTTTACCCTTAGGCTTCGCTACAATCTCAACTGCAGTTTCTGCTAAATTATCCGGGTCAACTAATATTAAATCACAAGAATCTTCTTCTGTAAATAAAGCCTTGAATACTTTTTGGAAATTTTCTCTTGCTCTATTGTAAGTTTCTAAAAAAGCTTGGTTTGCTGTTGCTTCCACTTCTTGAATAGTTTGCATTAAACTTTCTTTAGCAGTTACCAAGTCATTCTTTTGTTCTAATATGAAATCATAACGCTTCTTCATTTCGGTATATGCTTCAATAGCTGTAGGGTTTACCTCTCCCATATTCTCTAAACGCTTCTTCATCTTGTCCACGTTTATTTGTAATTCCTCTAAGCTTTCTTCTGTTTGTCTACCCAAATTTAATACGTCTTCCAATTCTACTTTAAACTCAACGCTTAATCTTTCTTTAGTTCCTGCTAATTGTAACTTAAGTGAATTTAATTTATCCTTGATCTCATTAATCAATTGATCCATCAATTCTTTTGATTTCACTTGATGTCTTAATGCACTTTCTTTTTCTTGTAAAGAAGTTCGTAATGTATAATAAGACTGGTCTGCTTCATTCAGCTTCAATTCTTCTTCTTCCTTAGTTCTCAATAAAACAACTAATTCATTGTCTACTGTTTCTAATTGTGTTCTGCTTTCTACAATTGCAGTGGACGCTTCTGTTAATTGAACAGTATTGGTTTGAATTTGTGCAAGTAAATCATTTAATTGATTTTCCTTAAACACTACTTCTTGCTGTAAAGATTCAATTTTACTTTGTTGCTTTGTTAATTGTAAATTCATTTCATTGAATTCACCACTAGCCAAATGGTAAGCTTGCTCTGCTGTTTGATAAGCTAATTCAACGTCAGCTAATTGTGCTTGTGTTTCATGCAATGAAATATTCAAAGCCTCTAAAGCAATTCTTGTATCCGCAATTGCCGCATGTTCTTCTTGTACTTTAGTGGCGAACTCAGCTAATTTTGCAATTGCATTTGTTTGTGCTGCTTGTAAGTTCTCTAGTCTATTCTTGTTTGCAAACACTTCATTGATCAATGTATTGATTGATTGTTCTGTGCTGCGAATTTCGTTTTCTTTTAATAATTCATTGAATTGTAAAACTGAACTATGCTTAACTTGAATTTGATCTTTTAAATTATTCACCACTTTTTCTTGTGATTGAATGTCTTCCAATAATTTCTCTAAGTTCTTTGCACGGCCAATTTTCTTTCCTTCAAATAAGCCAACACTACCTCCTGTTAAAGTATATTTACCCTTAACATATTTACCGTTTTTTTCTAAGATAATTCCGGTGCTATTAGCTTCTAAAGCCGCTTCGTTTTCAGCAATGAAAACATTACCTAATAAATGATTTGCTAATGCAGCATATTGAGGATCTACTTCTATAACTGATAAGGCAGCAATGGTATTAGAAGGGGCAGACTCTATTTTCGCTCCAGTCAATTGATCCAATAAGAAGAAGTTTGCTTTTCCTTTTTTATTGTCGTCTAATAATTGAACCGCCTGCATACCCTCTTTCAAATTATTAACTACATAGTAGTTTAAATAAGGCTCTAATACATTTTCAACTGCAGTACGATACTGCTCTTGAACATATAAAATATCAGATAAAATTGGCGCATTATGATTCCATCCTGTATTCTTATGTAAGAACTTAACACTCTCTGGATATCCTTCCATAGAGTCCACTAAGCTCTTTAATAAATCGTATTCATTCTTTTTAGCATCTAATATTCTTGATTGCTCTGCTAGGTTGGATCTTAATGATTCTAATTCAGCTTGTGTTTCAAAAATACTTGCTTTAGCTTTTTCATGTTGTGCTTGTAATTCAACTAAATGCGCTTTGCTAGTAGCTAGGTCATTTTCCTTAGTAGCCAATTGACCAGTGATATCTTGAATTTGACCAACTCTATGTTGTTGCTCTTCTTCTAATTGTTGTTGACTTCTTTGTACGTTTTGAATAGACGTATCAGATACAGCCACCTTCTTCTCTGCATCAAATTGATTGCGTTGAATTTGGCCATATTGTTGACGTAAATTATCTAGTACAGAGCGTTGGTCGTCAAACTGAGCACGCTTGTTTGTTAACTCAATTTGTGATTGTTCTACTCTATTTTTAAAATCTAAATATAATTTCTCTTCGTCTACTACTTGCAACTTAGTGTACTCAATGGAGTCGCCAATAGTTTTAACTTGTCCTTCTGCTCTTTCTAAAAATTCTTGTAATCCTTTTTCTTTGTCATTCAAATAATCTAAACGTTGTGCAGCTAGGTTTTTATCATTCTCCTTAGATCTTAGTTTACCCAACACTTCGTTAAACTCGTGTTGCATACTTTGTAATCCTCTTTCCTTCTCTATAAATACCAATCTGTCTTGCTCTAATGTAGCTTCTTCAATGGCAATAGCCGCTTCTAATTGAAACTTCTTATCTGTTTCAGCCTCTTGTTGATCGTTTAAATCTTTATAAGTAATATTAAATCCTTCTAAAGCTGCTATAGCTAATTCAATCGCAGTTTCCTTATAGTCTTTTTTAATTTCAAAATACTTCTCTGCTTTCTTTGCTTGATTCTCTAAAGTTTTTAATTGGTTATTAATTTCAAATAACAAATCTTCAATTCTAGCCAAATCTTGTTCCGTAGCGTCTAATTTATTTTTAGCTTCTTTCTTTCTTGTTTTATAGATAGTAATACCTGCAGCTTGCTCCAACATTTTGCGACGACTATTGTCTTTGTCCTTGATAATATCGTCTACCATTCCTAATTCAATAATAGCATAACTGTCGGTGCTGACACCTGTGTCCATAAATAAATTATGGATGTCTTTTAAACGACAAGCAACGTCATTTAAACGGTACTCACTTTCGCCATTTTTATAATAACGACGTGTCACCGTAATGGTGCTAAATTCTGTAGGCAATAAATTTTTTGTATTCTCGAAAGTCAAACTTACTTCCGCCATACTACTCGCATTTCTAGTTTTAGAACCATTGAAAACCAATGAATCTAAATTCTCAGATCTAAGGGCAGAAATTTTTGATTCCCCTATAACCCATCTAATACTATCAATGATATTACTCTTACCACAACCATTTGGTCCAATAATGCCGGTAATTCCTTCGTCAAACTTGACAATTGTTTTGTCAGCAAAACTCTTGAACCCTTTGATTTCTAATGACTTTAGTCTCACTTTCTTTGATCTTTAATATGTCTGCGAACATATGAAAAAAGCTGCAAGTTTTCAAGTAAAACCAGGTCAAATTATGACTATTTTAAAGGAATTTTAGTGTTTTTCTACCAGTTTGCCCCCCTCGGTAGTTAAGGTTCTAGAAGGGAACTTGTTCACCACCATGAAATCATGGGTTGCCATAACAATGGCGGTTCCGTCGTCTTTGGCAATTTGGAACAATAATTGCATGATTTCATCGCTAGTTTCAGGGTCTAAACTACCCGTTGGCTCGTCTGCTAGGATCAATTTTGGGGAATTTAACAAGGCTCGAGCAATGTCGACTCTTTGCTGTTCTCCTCCACTCATCTCATAAGTCATTTTGAAGCCCTTATTTTGAAGACCTACTTTGGTCAAAACATCGTCAATTTTCTGTTCTATCAACTTTTCGTCCTGCCAGCCAGTAGCTTTTAAAACAAATTTTAAGTTTTCTTGAACCGTTCTATCTGTCAATAATTGGAAATCCTGAAAAACCACCCCTAAGTTTCTTCTTAAAAATGGCAATTTTTTCCAGTCCATCTCCTTCAAGTCAAAACCAACCACTTTGCCGGCACCTTCTGTCAATGTAATTTCTCCGTATAATGTCTTTAGCAAACTACTTTTACCAGTGCCTGTTTTGCCTACTAAGTAAACAAATTCGCCGCGCTCCACAGTAAAATTCACGTCCTGTAAAATTAAGTTTCCACTTTGGTAAATATTTACATGGTCTAATTGCACAACTACTTCATTCATGGTTTCTCTATTTGTGTTAAAATTAATAGCTAAATGTTTCAGTTCCAAAACTTCCCTTTAAAATTAATTCTTTTGAATCGGAAGCTTCTACTCTTCCTATTATTTGTGCTTCAATATTTAAACCCTTTGCAATTGCAATTAAGGCATCTGCAGATTCGGCGTTGGTAAATATTTCTAAACGATGCCCCATATTAAATACTTGATACATTTCCTTTGCGTTGGCTCCAGAATTTTCTTGTATTAATTTAAAAATTGGGGGCACTTCCATTAGAGAATCTTTTACAATTCTCATAGGTCCAGGCAAATATTTCATACACTTAGTTTGACCACCACCACTGCAATGAATCATCCCTTTTATAGCATCAAAATGTTCAGTCAAAATGGCCTTTACTAATGGCGCATAAGTCCTAGTGGGACTTAATAATAATTTTCCAACCGAAACAGCTCCAAATCCAGCTATATCTATAGTATCAGTGATTTTGTTCTTTCCTATATATACTACTTGATCATTTAATTTTGGTTCGAAAGTTTCAGGGTATTTTGTAGCATATTCTTTGCTCAACACGTCATGCCTTGCACTTGTTAAACCATTACTTCCTAATCCACTATTATAAGAATTTTCATAAGTTGCTTGACCATGGCTAGAGAATCCAACAATTACCTGACCAGCCGCAATTAAATCATTCGTAATTAATTTAGATTTTGGCCATCTAGTTGTCATGGTTCCATTAACCGCAATAGTTCTTACCACGTCTCCTACGTCTGCAGTTTCACCACCCAAAAATTCAATATTTACGCCAAAGGTTTTTAGCGTGTTAAAAAAATCTTGTGTTCCATTTATTACTTCACTTAAAACCTCCCCTGTAATTACTAATTTGTTTCTGTCAATGGTAGAAGAAAATAAAATTTGATCATAAATACCTACACATAATAAATCATCCAAATTCATTGCAATCGCATCCTGCGCAATACCTTTCCAAACACTTGCATCTCCGGTTTCTTTCCAATAGATATAGGCTAATATACTTTTAGTACCTGCTCCGTCGGCATGCATGATATTAATATATTCAGCATTCCCCCCTAAAAAATCGGCGTATAGCTTACAAAATGCATTTGGGTATAATCCCTGATCTAAATGCTGAATGGCTGCATGAACTTCTTCTTTTTGAGCGGAAACCCCGCGTTGAGCGTACAATGACATGGATCTAAATTGGTTTGTGCGACAAAGGTACAATTGTTTTACATTTGTGCCATATTTAGCAATTATAAGATGCAGGTTCATTACGATTTACAACAATTACCCCAATTTCGCAATGCCGTGATAACCACAGGCGCATTTGACGGTGTTCATAAAGGACATCAGCAAATTATTAACAGAATGAAAAGCCTTGCAAGTCAAGTTCAAGGGGAAACCATCATTATTACTTTTCATCCACATCCTCGCAAAGTCATTTCGTCGGTTCCTGGTGAAATAAAGCAATTGACCAATCTAGATGAGCGAATTGAATTACTAGCTAGCGCCGGAGTGGATCATTTAGTGGTCGTTAAATTTGATCATCGTTTTTCCAATATGACGGCCGAGCAATATGTAAAAGATTTTTTAGTCACCTATTTTCATCCAAGCATCATCATAGTAGGCTATGACCACCGTTTTGGTAATGGACGAACTGGTAATTTTGAATTATTGGCTACTTACGGTAATACATTAGGATTTAAGGTAGAAGAAATTAATGAGCAAATGGTGGGTAGCGAAATTGTTAGCTCCACGCTTATAAGAAACTATATAGTAGACAAGGATATTAAAAAAGCAAACGAACTATTAGGCTATCCCTACTTTTTTGAAGGATATGTTGTAAGAGGTAATCAATTAGGCAGGACGATTGGATTTCCAACTGCTAATTTACATATTGACGACGAAGAAAAACTAATCCCCTCTAATGGAGTGTATGCAGTTAAAGTAAAGGGCTTATGTACTAATGGTAATCTATTAGGAGGCATGATGAACATTGGAGTGAGACCAACAGTTGACGGCCAGAAAAAAGTGATTGAAGTAAATATATTTGATTTTGATCAAGATATTTACGAACAAAATATTACGGTACTCGTTTATGAATTCATAAGAGGAGAGCAAAAATTTGAAGGATTAGAAGCACTTAAAAATCAACTTCAAAATGATAAAAAAACTGCGGCCACTATTTTGCAGCAGTATCCATAATTTTAATGACCAATTCTTTTAACAAATCAGCATCTGTATTGGAAGCGTCATTGATGCCCAATACACGTAAGTTATATTCATGTATTAACAACAAAACTTGTTCTACTTTACTATAGGAATAATGTCTTGTTGCTGCAATGTAGTTTTTTACCATAAATGGGGAGATACCCACTTCGGTTGCAATCCTTTTCTCGTCCTGTGTTCCAGCACCATAAATAGCGTATACTTTACTAAAAAAGGCATACAAAGTTGGCAAGATTAATTGGATGGGTGCCGCTTTATTATTTGATTCAAAATATTGAATCATTTTAATAGCCTTAGAAAAGTTTCTTTGAGCTACTGCATCTTGAAATTCAAACGCATTGTATTCCTTACTAATACCTATAAATTTTTCAATATCGTCTTCTGTTATCTTTTTTCGGTCTGCTAAATTGACAATTAATTTTTGTATTTCATTTTGAATACGGCTTATATCATTACCAATATGATCAACAATAATTTGAACTGCCTTTGGTGAAATTTGGTATCCTGTTTCGCTTACAAATCCCATCACCCATTCAGGTAGTTTATTGTCGTACATTTTTTTAGTACTAACAACAACTGCTTTTGTCTTTAGTATTTTAGCTAAAGCCGAACGGCCGTCCACGTTTTTGTCTTTATGGGCAACAATTAATATTGTAGAAGAAAGTGGATATTCTATATAGGACAATAATTTGTCCAGCTGATTCATATGTTGCGCTTCCTTAATAATGACCACTTGTTTTTCAGCAAATACTGGATATCGCTTACAAGCGTTGATAATTTCAGTCCAATCTGCATCTTTTCCGTAGAATATTGTCAAATTAAAAGCCTGCTCCGCCTCTGTTAACAAATGCTTCTCTGCATATTCTACTGCTTGATCTATATAAAATGGCTCTTCCCCCTCTAACCAGTAAACTGCGTCGAATACTTGCTTTTTCCAATTGGCTATAATTTTTGAAGTTGGCATGTTTCAAAGATAAAGATTCAAGTAATATATCATATTCTTATTTTTTTGTATCTTGAGCTCAATATTAAAACACTTTTATGAGTAACGAATCATCAGGCAACAACGGTAAAATCATTATTGGCTTATTAGTAGCCGCTTTAATTGGATCTTGGATCTATTTCAGTACTTCAAAAACTGAAATTATTAACAACTATACTACTCAAGTAGCAACGCTAGACAGTACTAAAAATTCAGTTCAAGCTGAGTTTATCGCAGCTACTGCCAAAATTGACTCTTTGAATCTTCAAAACACGCAATTACAAGGCAGTTTACTTGAAAAATCTAACGATATTCAAAAATTGAAAACTGATATTAGCAGTATACTTCGTAAGAAAAATGCATCAGACAAAGAATTAGGAGAAGCTAAAACTATGATTGCTTCTTTAAATGGTAAAGTAGCTGGTTTGTTAGCTGATTTAGGAAAAGCACAAGAAGAAAACAAAGTGTTAACTTCTAAGAATGAAGTGTTAACTACTGAAAATGGCAATTTAAATACTAACCTAACTGCAACAACTAAAGAAAAAGAAAGATTACAAGATATCGGTTCTACTTTACATGCGTCTACTTTTAGCATTCAAGCTTTACGTATTAAAGCTGATGGTAAAGAAAAAGCTACCACATCTGCAAAAAGAGCTAATACAATTCGTATGGCTTTCCAAATTGATAAGAATAAGATCACACCAAGTGGTGCTCAAGACTTATATATTTGTATCACTGCTCCAGATGGCAAAGCGTTTGCTGACGGCGGAACACTTACAACAAGAGAAGACGGATCAAAACCATTTGCTAACAAATTAACAGTTCAGTACGAGCAAAACGCAATATTACCTGTTAGCTATGACATTAAGCAATCAAGCAAATTTGTAGAAGGTGAATACAAAGTAGAAGTTTACCACAACGGATTTAAAATTGGAGAAGGTAAAACTTCATTAAGAAAAGGTGGATTATTTTAGTCGACCTTATAATAAGATTTAAAAAAAATCCCACTTGAAAAAGTGGGATTTTTTTATTTTATAACAATCGCAGATAGTGCAGGAAGTTCTAATATAAGCTTAACCCATGCCCCTTTCTCGTCTTGCGGCTCCGTTATTATCTCTTTATTAAACAAGTCTCCCACTCCCCAGAATACTTTATTATCACTATTAAATATTTCTTTTCGAATTTTATTTCCATAAACATGAATTGGATAATGATGTCTAGGGACAGGCGTCACATTTAACACTACAATTATTTCTTCGTCAGGTAACTTACCTATTCTTTTATAAGCAATTATTCCCTCTGCTCTTTTATTAGTTTCAATCCATTCAAATCCCCCAACTTCATATTGAAGCTCATATAAAGCAGGATTGTTTTTATATAAAATATTTAGCTGTTGAACACAATGTTTCATACCAGCATGGCTCAAATGTGATAATAAGTCCCACTGAAGTTCGGTGGTATAGTTCCATTCCTGTGTTGCCGCAAATTCATTACCCATGAATAATAATTTAGCACCTGGATGCGTAAACATATAAGTATAGAGCAATCTTAGATTGGCAAATTTCTGCCATTCGTCTCCAGGCATTTTGTATAGCATTGGGCTTTTCCCATGTACTACCTCGTCGTGGCTTAGTGGTAACATGAAATGCTCGTCATAATAATACATCATTGAAAATGTAAACTTATCCTGCGCATTCGATCTTAAAATTGGGTCTAATTTGAAATAATCCAACGTATCGTGCATCCAACCCATCATCCATTTCATCCCGAATCCTAAGCCACCCATAAAAGTAGGCTTACTAATGTCTGGCCAATCAGTTGCTTCTTCTGCAATAGTTTGAATCGCAGGAAAATCACGATATAAAGTCTCATTCAGATCCTTAATAAATGCTATAGCTTCTATATTTCCATTCCCGCCAAATTCGTTTGGCTCCCATTGGCCTTCTTCTCTACTATAATTCAATTTAAGCATAGAGCTAACAGCATCCACCCTTAGTCCATCAATATGAAATTGATCACACCAGAAACGTGCACTACTTATTAAAAAAGATTTAACCTCCCCACGCTTATAATTAAAAATATACGAGTTCCAGTCTGGATGATATCCCTTTCGCATATCCGCATACTCATACGTATTCGCTCCGTCAAACATAAACAAGCCATGAGCGTCATATGGAAAATGGGAAGGAACCCAGTCAATAATGACACCTATCTCTGCCGCATGAAATGCTTCAATTAATGCAGCAAATTCTTGAGGATTCCCAAATCTTGAAGTAGGTGCAAAAAAACCAATGCCTTGGTATCCCCAACTTCCGTCAAAAGGATGTTCCATAATAGGCATAAACTCAACATGGGTAAATCCCATTTCCTTTACATAAGGAACCAGTAAACTTATGAGTTGTGTATAGGTATTGTAACTCTCTTCATCATTTTTATCTGGTCGCATCCAACTAGCTAAATGTACTTCATATACAGAATAAGGCTGGTCGGTTCTGTTGGCAATTTTTCTTTGCTCCATCCATGCCGCATCCTTCCAATTATAATCCGTCTGCCATGTAATGGATGCGGTTAGTGGTCTTAGTTCCCAGTAATGAGAATATGGATCCCCTTTGTCTAATTTAGCCCCCTTATAGCCGTGTATATGATATTTGTAGACTTCCCCCTGGTGTATATTAGGAATAAAACCTTCCCAAATTCCAGAGCTATCTAATCTTACTTTTAAAGGGTGTGTTGTATTATCCCAGTCATTAAAATTGCCTGTAACAAAAACAGCTGTTGCATTGGGTGCCCAAACAGCAAAATAAGTTCCCATAACACCTAATACTTCTACCTGTTTATTCCCAAATAATTTATACAAACTATAATGTGTCCCATTTTGAAAATTACTAATATCTACTTCTGTAAATAAAGAATAATTCCAAACTGGTTGCGCAGCATCTACAAAATGAACTTCCTCGTATTTTGGCATAATTATTTTGTTAACTCAATTACTTTCATTGTCATGGAAGGTATTGAAAATTGACTGCTCAATTGAATTCCACTAACTATATCTTTCCCGCCTACAAAACCTTGGGTTCTTTCGTTAAAGTTTTTAAAATTAATATTTCTTTCTTGTTTCCCTGTATTCATGATGCACATTACTGTTTGCTTATCATCATATCTAAAATAGACATACAAGCCGTCTTCTGGTAAATATTGCATCATTTTGCCTTTTGTTATAGCAGATGATTTTTTTCTAAAATTACCTAATAACTGTGTATAGGCTAGCATATCCTTTTCATCGACAGTCAAACCTTCTCCAGTAAACGCATTTTTAGTGTCTCCTTCCCATCCTCCAGGAAAGTCTAATCTAACCCAACCATCTGGATTAGAAATTCCCTTCATTAAAATTTCTGAGCCATAATATAATTGCGGAATCCCTCTGCAAGTCATTAACCATGCATATGCCATTTTAGTTTTTGGAATACTTTCTCCTAAAGTTGAAAGTATTCTTGTCATATCATGGTTGTCCAAGAATATCACATTACGCATTGGGTCTTTGTATAAAAAATCATTACTTAACGCTGTATACAATTTAATGACCCCATCGTTCCAATTATTCTTTTCATTCAATGCAGGCAAAATTCCAGAGAATAATAAATGAAAGTCCGAAGTAGCTTGTAAATTACTTTTAAAGGGAAGATTCAAATTGTTTTCAACAAAATAAGCTTGAGCTGCTGCTCCGTCCACCCAGCATTCTCCATAGGTAGTGATTTTAGGATATTCGTCTAATAATACTTTGTTTAAACGGTTCATCACAACTACATTACAATATTTATAAGTGTCCACCCTAAATCCATCTATTCCAAATGTTTCAACAGACCAAATCGCATATTGCGTTAAGAATTTTTCTACATAAATATTCTCTTGGTTCACGTCTGGCATTTCGGTAGTAAACCAGCCATTAATCATTTTTTGCTCATCTACTTTTGCATGATATGGATCAAATATCGCCTGCTCTCTATAATGTGTTTGTGTATAGCTAGGCCACTCATGTAACCAATCACTTGCAGGTGCGTCTTGCACTAAAAAATGAAATCTTCCAAAATGATTATACACCACGTCTTGAATTAATTTCATTCCTCTTTTATGCAAACTGTCACTTAAGTCTAAATACGCTTTATCACCGCCAAATCGCTGTTCTACTTTATATTGATTGGTAGCAGCATATCCATGCTCGGTTCTGTCTGGCATATCGTTTTCTAAAACCGGTGTCATCCATAAAGTAGTGGCTCCTAAATTTTGTAAATAATCCAAGTGATTCGAAATCCCTTTTAAGTCACCTCCATGTCTTAAAAAAATAGAGTCTCTGTTTAATGACTGGTCCTTAAAACCGGGTATTCGATCATTACTAGGGTCTCCATTGCTAAATCGATCTGGCATTAAAAAATATACAAGGTCTGACGAATTTACTCCTTGTGCAAAATGCGATCCTCTACCCACCCTTCTTGGAAGCAGTGACCATGTGGTATTAATATTTTCACCCTGTGTAGTAATAATGAAATGTAAATTACCTGGCTTAGCTACACTCGCAATTTCAATATCAACTGCTATATAATGTCCATTTTTAAAATGGTGTAACTTATTTATTTTAACCCCAGGATAATTTAAACTTACAGTTGATTTTGAAAGGTCAGAATTTGGCGCCCTTAATAATACTTGGACTTTATTCATTTTCATTTGAACAAACCAATTGCTTGGATAGGCTTCCACTTTTTGTCCTATTGTTGGCAAGGAAATAAAAAGCACAATTACTAACCCAAATATTCCCCAACACTTATTTATAGCTAATCTCATTATTTTCTTTTTTCTTATTTACTTTTTTCTTCTTTAATAATTACCATACATATAACACTAGCAAGCAACAATAAAAATCCACCAATTTGCACTGCCATTAATCGGTCATTATGCAAATAGG
>CALPWK020000030.1 GCA_943327245.2 Comamonas sp. lk
AATTTAAAAGTTATAATGACGGAATCGTAAACCTTATGTTACAAGGATCTTGTAGCGGATGTCCTTCTTCTATGGTTACCTTGAAAGCAGGTATTGAAGGAATGATGAAGCGAATGATTCCAGAAGTAAAAGAAGTAGTAGCGGAAGCAGAGTAATTAAAATTGACTTTTTAAGGATGGGATAGAAATACGAAAAAGGCCTCGCAGTAATGTGAGGCCTTTTATATTTTTGAAAGTGCTTAAATACTACTATAGCTTTCCATAAAGCGCTCTTAGTTTCTCTCGGGTCATAATGGTTTCCCAGTCTTTGCCTAAAGCGTTCTCCCATAAAGGTTTCATACCTAATGATACATTGATCATTGCATCAAATTGCTCTTCTGTTAGATTTGCACAAATTCCTGTAGGAATTTCTATATTGTTTTTCTCCACCATGTATTTAAACTCTTTCACCCCGGCTGGATAATATTCTTCTAAATGATTCATTACGATACAGTTTCCAATTCCATGTTTAGTACCTAGTAAATAACTAAGACCATAACTTACTGCATGTGCTACGCCTACTTGGCTATATGCAATACTCATTCCACCTGCATATGAAGCCATCATTAATTGATCATCACTTTCTTCATCCCACTTATCTTTTTCTACAAATATTTTACGACAAAGTTCTAATGCTTTTTCACCATAGCTTTTACTAAACTCATTCAAGTAAGTGCCTTCTAAACTTTCTATGCAATGTATATAGCAATCCATGCCAGTGTAGAAACGTTGATTCGCTGGTGCGTTCTTGGTTAATTCTGGATCTAATACAATTTGATCGAAAGGTGTAAAATCAGAATTCATACCTAGCTTACGTACAGGACCTGTTAAAACAGTAGTACGACTAACTTCGGCACCAGTTCCACTTAGCGTTGGAATTCCTACTTTATAGACACCTGCTTGCTTTACTAAATCCCAACCTTGATAGTCTGCAGAAGATCCAGGATTAGTCATCATTAGTGCAACCGCCTTTGCTAAATCCATTGTAGATCCACCACCAATACCTATGATACCACTCACTTCGCCAAACTCTTCTTTTAGCTCTGCAGCTAATGCATCCACTTGTTTTGTTTTAGGCTCATGTGTAACGTCAACATAAATAATTTTATCTTTCCCTCTTAAAGGAACCCTTCCTGCTAATGGCTTCCCTATAAAATAATGATCTAGGAAAAATATCATTGGAGCATCGCCCTTTCTGTGAGGAGCTATTATTTCATCTACCTGATTAAAAGCACCGCGACCATATACCACATAGTCGACCATTTTAAAATTACGAAACTGCATAACTATAATTTTATTTAACTAATTTCTTTTGTAAGTCTTCCAAAGATACGCCTTTTGTTTCTGGCACTTTTAATAAAATCCATACTAATTGTAATCCCATCATTACACAAAAGAAAGCAAATATAGGCCAAGGATTATCTTTAAAAATTCCATGTTCACTATCTAAAAATACGGGCGTAACTAATGTAATAAGTGCTGCGAATACCCAGTGTATACTTGCTCCAAAAGACTGTCCTTTTGCACGGATATTATTAGGGAATACCTCTGAAATTAATACCCAAATAACCGCACCTTGTCCAATAGCATGAGCTGCAATAAATAATAATAAGAAGGTCAACATAAACTCAGGAGCGCTATGATTAATAAAGCCATAAGCCACCATAGACAAACTAATTAAATAACCAAAACAACCAATAATCAATAATGTCTTTCTTCCAATACGATCAATTAACCAAAGTCCTACAAAGGTGAAAATCAAATTCATAAGTCCTAGTGAAATAGAGCTTAATAAAGAATTATCTTTTGCAAATCCTGCTTCTTCTAAAATTCTTGGTGCATAATATAAAAGAAAATTAATTCCTGACGCTTGATTAAAAAAAGCTACAAAAAATGCTAAGGAAATAATTTTAGTATGGTGTTTGGTGAAAAGTTTAGCAACCCCAAAAGCTTTCTCTTGCTCGTTAGAAACCTTAATCTCTTGAATAGTTTCATCAATATTTTCAACACCCACCACCGCTAATGTTTTACGTGCACCTTCTTCGTCATTCTTAGTTGATAATAACCATCTTGGACTTTCTGGCAAACCTAATGTCATTAAAGTATATATGGTAGACGGCACCAATAACACGGCTAACATCCAACGCCAGTCATTCGCTCCTCCAAACCCCGCTAAGAAATAATTAGACAAATAAGCAATCAAAATTCCAAACACAATATTGAACTGATACATGCCAACTAACTTGCCACGATTGTTTTTATTAGAGATCTCAGAAATATAAGTAGGCGCCGCAACCGAAGAAACTCCAATCGCAATACCTCCAATTAATCTAAAAAATGAAAAAGTATAAGGGTCCTGTGCTAAAGCCGAACCAATTGCAGATGCAATAAACATTACACCCAACCATATTAATACTTTTTTACGACCATACTTCTCTGTTGGCTGTCCTGCAAATACAGATCCAATTACAGTACCCCATAAAGCCATAGACATAATAAAGAATCCATGAAATAATGGAGTGGTATGCCAAAGCTCTTGAATAGGCTTGTCCGCACCAGAGATCACGACCATATCAAATCCAAAAATAAAACCAGCTAATGCCGCTACCACAGTAGATTGAAATAATTTTCCTTTATTCATTTTTTTTATTTTATAATCTGTTTTATTAAAATTTAGTTATTTAAGAGTAAGGTAAACTTTTGTTTTTTTACAAAAGCTTTGCTGCCTTGATTAAATCTTCGGGCGTATCAATTTCCACGCCCATATAATTAGTAACGACCATTTTGATGCTTACTCCGTTTTCTAAATATCTTAAGCATTCGATTTTCTCTGCAGCTTCTAAGGGAGACATTGGCCAATTGGTAAAATCAATGAGTGCTTGTTTCTTAAATGCATAAACTCCAACATGCTCATAATAAGTAATTGGCGTTTCTGTACTTCTTGGATAAGGTATCACACTTCTTGAAAAGAATAATGCATTCCAGTTTTTGTCTACCGCCACTTTGACATAATTAGGATCTTCAATACTTTGCTGGTTCGTAAGCACTTGCATCAAGGAAGCTACCTGAACCTTACTATCCTTGAAGCAATCAATTACTTTTTCTAAGGGCTCGCGTTTTACAAAAGGTTCGTCGCCTTGCACATTCACTACAATATCAATGTCTAATTCTAGCACCGCTTCTGCAATACGATCGCTTCCACTTTCATGTGCACGCATGCTCATAATGGCTTTACCACCGTGGCTTGTTATTTCATTATATATTATTTCACTATCTGTAACAACATACACTTCATCAAAAAGCCCTGTTGCTTTTGTGTTATCATACGTGTGTCTAATAACTGTTTTGTCACCCAACGGTTGCATTAACTTTGCTGGAAACCTTGTTGCCGCATATCGCGCAGGAATAAAAGCACCTACTTTACTCATTTTAAATTTGTATTATTTTCTGCTAGCTTAAAGAATAATTAATAATCTGATTTGATGTTCTTATCAAATGGGGCGCTTAATTGATATAATACAGAGCCGTCCTTTGAATTATCTAATACATCAAGCCCATATTTAATTTGATCCATAGGAGTATCATTATAGGTTCCTAAGAGTCGATCCCAAAAAGAAAATATATTTCCATAATTACTGTCTGTTTGTGGACGCGTAACGTGATGATGCACTCTGTGCATATTTGGAGATACAATAATATAGCCAAAGGTTTTATCAAACCATTTTGGAATACGAATATTGGCATGATTAAATTGAGTAAGCACTACGCTTAAACTCTGATATAACAATACCATCCACATTGGAGTTCCTAATATTAATACTGCTATAATTGCAAAAACCGCCCTCACTACCGATTCTCCCGGATGATGCCTATTTCCAGTTGTCGTGTCCACCATAGTATCTGCGTGATGCACCATATGAAACTTCCACAAAAATTTAACCTTATGTTCAATCATGTGCACTAAATATGCACCAATAAAGTCTAATAATAATAAACCTAAAATTGCCTCAACCCATGGGGATAGGCTTATAATGTGTAGTAAACCAAAATTTTGTTGTACTGTCCAGTCACTCACCTTTACCATAAATAATGCAAAAATAAAATTGATAACTATGGTGGTGAATGTAAAAAATAGATTTAGCCCTGCATGTTTAAACTTGCTGTATTTATAATTAAATAAAGGCACTGCAATTTCTACCAACCAAAAAAATGTAATACCGCCTGCCAATATTAAAGCGCGCTGTACTGGGTTATGTTGGAGGTTTGTAAAATAGTGTTGAATAGCTTCAAGCATGCAATTGTTTTTAGTACCTAAATGTAAATAAAAAACCCGATGTTCTTATGCAGAAATCATCGGGCGGTTGTTTTATGGTACGGATTAATCTTATAATTGGTTATACTAACTGTTCAGCATCAAAGGCATCACTAACATTAATAGGTCTTCACCTGGCGCTTGCTCTGAAGGCTTAATTAAGCCCGCTTTACTAGGAGTTGACAATTCAATAAAGACGTCATCGGTATCTGCCGCACTCAACATCTCAATTAAGAATTTTGCATTAAATGCAATTTGAATATCTTCTCCTTGGTATTCACAACTCATACGCTCATTTCCTTCAAAACTGAAGTCAATGTCCTGAGCTGCCATTTGTAATTCATTTCCTGTAATATTCAAAGCCACTTGATTAGTGCTCTTATTACTAAATACGTTTACACGACGTAATGCATTTTGAAAATCATGCTTGTTTACAGTTAAGCGGTAAGGATTATCGGTTGGAATAACTACTTTATAATCTGGGAATCTTGCATCAATCAAACGACAAATTAATTGTGTTGAACCGTGGTCTACAAATAAATGATTATTGTTGAAACTGATAGTAATAGGATCGTCATTGTCTGGTAAAGCATTCTTTAATAAGTTCAATGGTTTTTTAGGAACAATGAAACTTGCGTTTTGAGTTGCTTTAACGTCTGTTCTTTTATATTTTACTAAACGGTGAGCGTCGGTAGCTACAAACTGAACACTGTCTTTTGATAATTCAAAAAACACACCCGTCATTGCAGGACGTAAGTCGTCACCACTTACTGCAAATAATGTTTTATTTATAGCAGTTAATAAACCACCACTAGTCATGTTAAAACCTGTGGTATCGTCAGCTGTAGGCTCTTTAGGAAAATTATCTGGATTCTCTCCCATCACTTTATACTTTCCATTATCGCTTGTAATTTCTACTGCGAAATTTTTTTCAATATTAAAAGTCAATGGTTGGTCAGCTATATTTTTTAAAGAATCAATCAAAATTTTAGCAGGAATACAAACGCGACCATTTGCTTTACTTTCCACTTCCATTTGAACGCGCATTACCGTTTCTAGGTCGGTAGCAACAATATTTAATTTTTTATCTTCTATTTCGAATAAAAAATCTTCCAAAATAGGCAATACTGTATTAGTATTAATAACACCAGAAATTTGTTGAAGGTGTTTTAAAAGAGAAGAAGAAGAGACAATAAACTTCATGAATAGCGATTTTTATTTTTTGTATTTATTTTGCAATTATTACTGCAAATAAACCAGAGCAAACCTAATGCAAAATGTTAAGATTAAAAAGCTATTTTAGCACTACTTATTGACATAGATGAAAAAAATTAGAATCGGCAAAGAGCAAGCTATACAAAGAATACGTCACTTTTGTGCCTATCAAGAAAGAGCACAGCAGGAAGTGCGCGATAAGCTGTATGAATTAGGCATGACCAAGAGTGAAGTGGAAGAAATTTTGTCTGATTTGATTTCTGAAAATTTTTTAAATGAAGAACGTTTTGCCCTGCAGTTTGCTGGCGGCCATTTTAGAATCAAGGGCTGGGGTAAAGTAAAAATAAACCATGCTTTGCAGCAAAAAAGGGTGAGTTCCTTTAATATCAAAATGGCACTAAAGGCCATTGACCCAAAAGACTATGAAAAGACCCTAATTTCCTTGGCTAATAAAAAGTGGAATAGCTTAAAAGGAGAACGTGGCCTTAGTAGAATGGCTAAAACCTATGCTTTTTTGCAACAAAGGGGATTTGAACCTGCTTTATACCAGCCAATTGTCCAAGGCTTATACAAGGGTTAAAATGATAGTTTATTGTATCTTTATTAAGCAGATAGTCAATATTTGTAAAGTAAAACGGTAACCATTGTCAACACTTCGATTTTCTATTATACAAACTTCCCTGTTTTGGGAGGACAAAGGGGCCAATTTGGATTTATTGGGCCAAAAAATTATGGGCATCACCGAGCCCACCGAAATTATAGTGCTACCGGAAATGTTCAACACTGGTTTTAGTATGCAGCCGGAAAAATTTGCAGAAACCATGGACGGTCCTTCCGTGGACTGGATGCGACGCATGTCGGCAGCCACTAAATCAATCATTACCGGTTCATTAATCATAAGTGAAAATGGCAACTATTTTAATCGACTTATTTGGATGTTGCCCAACGGACAATTCGGCTTTTATGACAAAAGGCATTTATTTGCTTTTGCTGGAGAAGACCAACATTATACTCCTGGAAATAAAAGATTAATTGCAAGTGTGAAAGGTTGGAAAATTAATTTGCAAATTTGTTATGATTTGCGCTTTCCTGTTTGGGCAAGACAATCTCCTGCGATTATAAATAATGACGTAGAAAAGTCTAGTTCAAATGAAATGGCACCAGAATATGATGTGTTATTATATGTAGCCAATTGGCCAGAAAAAAGAAGTCATGCCTGGAAAACCTTATTAACTGCAAGAGCTATAGAAAATCAATGTTTTACTATTGGTGTTAATAGGGTAGGATTAGATGGAAATAATATTGCACATAGCGGAAACTCAATGATAGTAGGTCCTTTAGGGGAAGTATTATATCATTGTGCCTACGAAGAAGACATTTTTCATATCAGTTTACAAAAAGATGAAATTGATAATACGCGTTCTAAATTTCCTTTTTGGAAGGACGCTGATTTTTTTCATATTCAATAAATATTGAACTAAATTAATAATATGCAAACGCAGATCTCTGTACAAGAATTGTTTAATGGTACTACCTGGATTTCTGAAGTGGTAGTAGAAATTACAGATGGGAAAATTACGGCTATACAAAAAGAAGGCTATGAACACCAAAACTCCATTCCATTAATGGTTCCTGCTTTAATTGATTTACAGATTTACGGAGCTTATGATAAATTACTTTCTGAATTTCCTGAAGCAGCTACTATTGCAAAAATTTATACGTATTGTTTAGCGGGTGGAGCGGCCTATTTTCAACCTACTATTGCTACTCAAACAAAAGATATCATATATAAATCAATAGATGCCGTTAGGACTTATCAAACCAGTGGTGGTAAGGGTTGTATTGGATTACATATTGAAGGCCCTTGGATTAATAAGGCCAAAAAAGGTGCGCATGACGAGTCTGTTATTCATGCACCTAGCCTAGTCGAAATTCAGGATTTACTAGACTATGGTAAGGAATATATTAGTATGATTACCTTGGCGCCAGAAGTTTGTGATCCTGCTATTATACAACTTATTCAAAGTAATGGAATTGTAGTTTCTGCAGGACACACTAATGCAAGTTATGAAGTGGCAACTAATTATTTTAATGCCGGAATTAAAGTAGCTACTCATTTATATAATGCCATGACGGGCTTACAACATAGAGCTCCCGGAGTAGTAGGTGCTTTGTTTAACCATAAACGTGCCATGTGTAGTTTAGTTGCAGACGGTTTTCATGTAGACTTTGCAGCAATACAAATTGCAAAAAAAATGATGGGAGATAGATTGTTTTGCATCACCGACGCAGTAACCAACACGTCAACAGGCCTGTATCAACATACACTTATAGAAAATAAATATGAAACTGCGGGAACCCTTAGTGGCTCTGCTTTAACACAATTAAAGTCTATTAATAATTTAGTGACCGAAGTGGGATTAGATTTAGGAGAGGCTGTCCGTATGTGTTCTTTATATCCTGCCAATGTTATGAACAAAGCTGGTATTACTGGAAAAATTGACATAAACGAAAATGCCGACCTATTGTGTTTAACAGCAGATCGGCAGTTTATTAATATTTTAGTTAGCTAGTGCTAAAACTTTTTTTACTAAATCCTTAATCTTCCTTTTCAAAAAAAATTTACTTTGCAAAAGCATTCCAACCTTGTGCTGTAATGTCAAAAAGATTATTTCCTTTTGTAATTAATTTTGCACCTTCTCCTCTATCACACATATAGCCTATTACACTAATTTCTTCTTGCATGGTAATTTTATCATAGTCCGATTGCTTCATGGTAAAAATTAATTCATAATCCTCTCCACCATTCAAAGCACATACCGTTGGGTCTAGGCCAAACTTAAATGCAGCAGCTCTTGTAGCGTCATTTACAGGAATTTTTTCTTCATAAATTCTACAACCCAAATCACTTTGTTTACACAAATGCAATAGCTCACTACTCAAGCCATCGCTAATGTCCATCATTGCAGTAGGTATTATTTTCATTTCTTCTAATAATTCGATAATATCCTTTCTAGCTTCTGGCTTTAATAAACGACCTACTATATAATCTTCATTTTCTAAGTTAGGTTGGACTTGTGGATTTTCTATAAAAATATTTTTTTCACGTTCCATTAAAGTCAATCCTAAAAATGCTGCACCCAAATCACCGGACACGCAAATCAAATCTCCACTTTCTGCAGTACTTCTTTTTACATAAGTATCTGGCGTTACTTCCCCTAAAGCTGTAACAGAAATAATTAACCCTTTTTGAGAACTAGACGTATCTCCGCCAATTAAATCAACTCCATATTTTTCACAGGCAATATTTACGCCTTCATAAAATTCGTCTAATGCTTCTAAGCTAAATCTATTGCTAAAGCCAATGCTTATAGTGATATGCGTTGGCTGTGCATTCATTGCATAAATATCGCTTAGGTTTACCACCACAGACTTATAGCCCAAATGTTTTAATGGCGTGTACATTAAATCAAAATGCACTCCTTCAATTAACATGTCTGTACTTATCACGGTTTGTTTACCAAAATGGTCTATTACAGCCGCGTCGTCTCCAATTGCTAAAATGGTGGAAGCTCTTTGTATTTCAAAATTTTGTGTTAAGTGGTCTATTAAACCAAACTCTCCTAGTTTTTCTATTTCAGTTCTTTCTGATGACATATATTCTTACTTATTTTTTTTTATTAAAGGTGTAGTTCTTAACAAACGAATTAAATATCTCCACCGTTTACTAGGGCCTGCAATTGCGCATGAATTTTTCCATTAGTTGCTATAATGCCTGGCTGATAAGGATTGTAGACGTTACCTTTTAAATCTGTTACCGTTCCACCTGCCTCTTCTACTATTAAAAATCCAGCAGCACTATCCCATGCTTGTAATTTATGTTCATAGAATCCATCAAATCTTCCAGCGGCGGTCCAGCACAAATCTAAAGCTGCACTTCCTAGTCTTCTTACTGGAATTGCCTTACGTACTAATTTTTCAAAAATTTGTAAGGGTCCATTTTCAGAATCTAAATATTGATAAGGGAAACCAGTTACTAAACAGCTTTTTAACAAATTATCTTCCTCACTCACGCCAATTTTTATGTCATTTAGTGTAGCTCCTTTTCCTTTTTCAGCAAAAAACATTTCATTCATGAACGGATTATACACGGCGCCTAATATTATTTCTCCATTAAACTCTACTCCAATACTTACACAACAAATTGGAATGCCATTGGCAAAATTAATTGTACCGTCAATTGGATCTATAATCCATTTATAAGGCGAATTCTGCTTGATTTCTCCAGTTTCTTCGCTTAGTATAAAATGATCAGGATGATTTTTTTGAATTATGTCTATAATCGCTTTTTCAGATGCATGATCTGCCTCTGTAACTAGGTCATTTAAACTGCCCTTACTAGTCACAGTAAAACTGCCATTAAAAAAGCGTTTTAGTTCAACAGCACCCGCTTCTACAGCTGTTATCAATGTATTTTTAATCATATGGCAAAAGTAGGTTCGTTTGGTGGAATAACATTCCTATTTTTGTAGTACATGGCTATTTTCGAGTTTAACTTACCAAAAAGCGTTACTAAAGCATTGGGAATTCCACCAAGAAGTCCCAGAAGAGCACAAATGCGTGTGCTAAAAAAATTGTTAAGACGGGCACGTTATACCGAATTTGGACAACGTTTTGGATTTGAAAATATATTACGCAGTAAACATGCTGGAAAGACCTTTCAAGAAATGGTCCCTGTATATAATTATAATAAAATTTATACAGAGTGGTGGCATAAAACACTAGAGGGACAATCCGATATTTGTTGGCCAGGAAAGATTAAGTTTTTTGCATTAAGTAGTGGAACAAGTGAAGCAGCTAGTAAATATATTCCTGTCACCAATGACTTGCTAAGAGGTAATAAGTCCATCATGATTAAACAACTAATTAGTTTATTTAGTTATGAAAACATTCCATTATCCGCATTGGGACGCGGGTGGTTAACCTTAGGAGGTAGTACGGATTTACAAAAAGGTCCTGGATATTATTCTGGAGACCTAAGTGGCATCACTGCAAAAAAAGCACCATTCTGGTTTCAGCCTTTTTATAAGCCGGGTAAGAAAATAGCTAAAGAAAAAGATTGGAATAAAAAACTGAAAGAAATAGTAGAAAAAGCACCTGACTGGGATATCAGTTTTATCATTGGCGTACCCGCTTGGATACAAATGTGCTTAGAGATGGTCATGGAACGTTATAAGTTAAATGATATACATGAGATATGGCCTAACCTTACTTTTTTTGTACATGGCGGGGTAAGTTTTGAACCTTATAAACATGGTTTTGAAAAATTATTAGGCAAACCAATTACGTATGTTGAAACCTATTTAGCTAGTGAAGGTTTTTTAGCTTGGCAGGATAAACAAGATGGACCTGGTATGAGATTGTCCTATAACCAACATATCTTTTTTGAATTTGTTCCTTTTGATGATATTAATTTTGATGGCAATGGAGAAATAGCGGAATCGCCTGAAACCCTTATGATACATGAAGTAGAGGAGGGAAAAGATTACGCTATTTTAATTAGTACCCCAGCTGGTGCATGGAGATATTTAATTGGAGACACCGTTCGTTTTATTGATAAAGCAAATGCTGAAATTATTATTACAGGAAGAACAAAACATTTTTTAAGTTTAGTTGGAGAACACTTGAGCGTAGACAATATGAACAAAGCAATACAGTTAGTTAGCGAAGAAATGAATATTTCTATTCCTGAATATTGTGTTTCTGGAGAACCTATTGATAACTTTTTTGGTCATCAATGGTATATTGCTTGTGATCAAAATATTGACGCCAACCTATTAGCTAAAAATATTGATGATAAATTAATACTTTTGAATGACGACTATGCGGTGGAAAGAAAAAGTGCATTGAAGGACGTTAAAGTAATAGTGCTAAAAGAAAATATATTTATGGCATTTATGCATAGCATGGGGAAAATTGGTGGTCAACATAAATTTCCAAGGGTAATTAAAGGGGACATGTTAAGTGACTGGAAAGCATTTATTTTAAATAACTAATATGGTAGCGCCCATTTTAAAAGGTTTATTACTGGGCTTAATATTAAGTATCTCTATAGGTCCTGTAATTTTTGCAATACTAAAACAAAGCTTAACTAATGGTAAAAAGGCAGGATATGCTTTTGTAGCAGGGGTGTCTTCTAGCGACATCGCCCTTTTATTTATTTGTAATGTATTTACTAGTTTTTTCGCATTGGTATTAAGTCATAAAGCAATTATAGCTATGTGCGGTGCGGGATTTTTATTGTTAATGGGTTTATATACTTTGATATTTAAAAAAATAACCTTGGAAGCTGGTTTTGACGAAAAAGAAATTGTCATGAGTAAGCGAGATTATATAAAAAGCTATATGTCTGGTTTTTTGATGAACACCTTAAACCCGAGTGTGTTTTTATTTTGGTTCGCTTGGACAGCAGCCATTGGGGCGACTGCCAATGACACCAATAACCCGCTTTCTTATAAATTAATTGTGTTTGGTACTTGTTTGGGATTTGTATTGGTTTCTGACTTAGCTAAAGTGATGCTTGCGGGAGCGTTAAGACCCAAGCTAACCGAAAAAAACCTGATTTGGATAAATAGAATATCAGCCATTATCATATTGATATTTAGCGCTGCCTTATTTTATAGTGCTATTCGTTATTATTAACTAATTTGTATCGTGAAAAAGAAATCAATCTTATTATGTTGGATGCTACTATTGCTAGTATTTAACAGTTTCGCTCAAAGCGGAAAAGTGCTCGTTTTGAAAGATAAAGGAGTAAGTATTAAAAATTTTACCGTTGGAAATTATATTCGTTTTGAATTTAGCAATCAGCAATGGATTACGGGGTTTATTTCTCGTATAGAACACGATACCATAGACGTTAAACAATTTGCATTACAACAAATCATGACAGGTTATGGCACTACAGCAGAAGATACTTTAAAGCTAGGTACTTTGAGTTTACATATTGGTGAAATTCGTGCTTTTGCAAAAGATAAAGGTCATTTTAATAGCGTGTTTACCAATGGTGCATTATTAAAAACGGGAGGAGCTGGTTATATTATTTTAAATGTGGCAAATTCTATTATTCGTAAGGACCCCGTTTTTGAAAGTGGAAATGTTCCTAAATTATTAGGGGGGGTTGCCGCTTGGGTTCTAGGAAAGATCCAACAAAAATCAAATCCTGATTATCGTCCAATTGGAAAACGATTTAGTGTAGAAATTTTATAATTGAAAGCTGTGCTTAGAAAAATTCGTCGCATTTTATTGTATCTATTTTTAAGCTCTTTGGTGTATGTGCTTATTACTAAATTTGTTGAGCCTCCTATTACCATTACTCAAATAACCAACGCCTTCGGATTGGGTTTGAAAAGAGATTATGTTAGCTGGAAGGATATGTCCTATAATATTAAGCTGGCAGTAATAGCTAGTGAGGATCAGGCTTTCACAGATCATAGTGGGTTTGATTGGGATGCTATAGAAAAAAGCTTGAGACCTAAAAAGAAAAAAAAGAAATCGAAAATTCCACTAGGAGGTGGCGCCAGCACTATTACACAACAGGTAGCAAAAAATGTGTTTTTATGGCAGGGCAGTGGATTCGATAGGTACCTTCGAAAGGTTCCTGAATTCTATTTTACTTTTTTAATTGAACAAATTTGGGGTAAAAAAAGAATTTTAGAAGTGTATTTAAACGTGATTGAAACTGGTCCTGGTTGTTTTGGTGTGGAAGCCGCAGCACAACATTATTTTCACAAGTCCGCTAAAAATTTAACAAGGGCAGAAGCCGCAATGATTGTGGCTGGATTTCCAAATCCAAAAAAATTTACTGCCGTTCCAATGTCTAGAAGGGTATCTTGGCGCTATCCTCAAATATTACACGAGATGAATAATTTGGAAGGGGATGATGATATTAGCGCCTTATTGAAAAGTAGATAATTAATAGTATTATTTAAGCCTGCGTTAGCTTTTCAATTAACTGAACCGCATTTTTTGTTCTTTGTTCACCCAAGCCGCTTACAATACCCCAGGGTGTATTTTGGTTCATTAAAATTTCCTTATAAATAGTAAATAATTCTTTTCGAGGCGCTTCGTCTGGATATTCGCGCATTTCGTCAGCAGTCCACGGTAGGTCAATATCACACAATAAATAAGCATCATAGTTCCGCTCATTGATTTGCTCTAAAATATAAGTGTGGCAGTTATTAAACACATATTCACACCAAACCTTCATCACATACATGTCGGTATCTATAATTATTTTATCAATTGCCTTACCATTGTTCTTCGCTATTAAAGCAGCCGCTATTGTCTCGTCTTCTCCAGCTAATTGACCTTTTGCAATAGTTAATAAATCTTCATACGCATACTTTGTGCCGTTTTCGTGGAGGTATTTACGTGCATATTCTGGACACCAAATGGTGTCATAGTGTTTAGCTAGTGCAGCGCAAAGCGTTGACTTTCCAGTGGATTCTGGTCCTAGTACCACTATTTTTTTTATGCTCATATTTTAAAATTATACATTTTGATCTTTACTTTTTTACTAATTCCGCTTTTTGTAGTTGTGCTTTTTCGGACCAAGTTTTCCAACCAGCAATCGCTAAAATTAATAAAATAATAAACTGTACACTTGTAAATGCATACCCTTTTATAAAGTACAATGGAATTGACGCTAAATTGGTAATGATCCACCAAATCCAACTCTCTACTTTTTTCTTCGCCATTAACCACATGCCCGTATAAGCGGATGCACTTGCTAATCCGTCGGCCCAGGGTATAGCTTCTGGCGCAAAAGCGGTTTTAGCATAAGACAGTGCTGCAAAAATGACTATATAGAAAACAGCAAAAAATCCTAATTGCTGTAGCCATTCTTTTTGATTACTATTAGTAATTTGTAAAACAGGCGTATGATGATCTTCTTTTTTTCGCGTCCACAAATACCATCCATATATACTCATTATAGTATAATATAAATTAACACTTGCCTCCCCAAATAAATGTCCTTTAAAACTGAGATAGATATAAAAAGTAGTATTAATAATTCCTACAGGATATACTAAAATATTTTCTTTTCTGCTATACCAAACAGAAGCAATGCCCGCAAACACTGCAATAGCTTCAATCCAGGTGGTTTGTATTAAACCATTATATATTGAAGTAATTATTTCGTTCATTTTATTTTTTCTTTACTCTTGTTTAGCAATTTTTTAAAATAAAAAAATTGCTAAACATTATTTTGAGGCTTTCATTTTTTGCAATTGCGCTTCTAGTCGGAACATCTCGTCTCTTAATCTTGCTGCTTCTATAAAATCAAGGGCTTTAGCAAATTTATCCATTTGCTTTTTAGTTTGTAGAATTGCTTTTTCGGTTTGCGGAATTGTTTTGTAATCATTATCCGATTCGGATACCATGTCAATACCGTCTGTGGTGCGTATATTGATATTATTTAAATCAAATCCTTTAATATCTAAAACAGAGCCCTGCGCCATTACTTGTTCGATACTTTTTACAATGGTAGTTGGCGTGATATTATGTTCCTCGTTATATTTTTTTTGTTTTGCACGGCGTCTGTTGGTCTCGTCAATAGTGCGTTGCATGCTTTTCGTAATCGTATCACCATAAAAAATTACTCGGCCATTTACGTTTCTTGCCGCACGACCCGATGTTTGTGTCAAGGACTTTTCGTTTCTTAAAAATCCTTCTTTGTCCGCATCCAATACCGCCACCAAGGAGACTTCTGGTAAATCCAAGCCCTCTCTTAATAAGTTTACCCCAACCAACACGTCTATAATACCCAATCTTAATTCTCTTAATATTTCCACACGCTCTAGTGCATCAATATCACTGTGTACATATTTTGATTTAATTTGCAGGTTGTTTAAATAACGATCCATTTCCTCCGCCATTTTTTTAGTAAGTGTGGTTACTAATACGCGATCTCCTTTTTCAACCTGTATTGCTATTTCGTCTAATAAGTCGTCAATTTGATTTTTTGTAGGACGAACCTCTATCGGAGGATCTAATAATCCCGTGGGTCTTACTACCTGCTCTACAATTAATCCGTCCGTTTTTTCTAATTCATAATCCCCTGGTGTGGCACTTACAAAAATAGACTGTCCAATAATTGTTTCGAATTCATTAAAATTTAACGGTCGGTTGTCTATGGCACTAGGTAATCTAAAACCATATTCTACTAAATTCATTTTTCTACTTCTATCTCCACCATACATGCCACTAATTTGTGGAATAGTAACATGACTCTCGTCTATCACGCATAAGAAATCTTTTGGAAAATAATCCAATAAACAAAAGGGTCTGGTGCCGGGTTTTCTTCTATCAAAAAATCTTGAATAGTTCTCAATACCGGTACAATAACCTAGCTCGCGTATCATTTCAATATCATATTCTACGCGTTCTTTTATTCTTGCAGCTTCAATATGTTTTCCAGTAGATTTAAAATATTCAACTTGTGCTAACATTTCATCCTGCACTTCGTGAATAATTTCTTGCACCATATCCTTGGGTGCTAAATATAAGTTAGCAGGAAAAATTGCCGCATTCTCCATGGCTTCTATTCGCTTTCCTGTTTCTATTTCAATACTTTCAATGCTTTCAATTTCGTCTCCAAAAAAAGTAATTCTATATCCATAGTCTACATAGGGTAGTCTTATATCCACCGTGTCTCCATTCACTCTAAAAGACCCTCTATCAAATTCTGTTACCGTTCTATGATAAGTACTATTAACCAATGCATGTAAAAATGCTTGTCTTGCTATTATCATTCCTTGATGAATACGGATAATTCCATTTTCATATTCGGTTGGGTTTCCCATACCATAAATACAACTTACACTGGCAACAATAATAATATCTCTTCTTCCACTTAATAATTGTGCAGTAGCCTGAAGTCTTAATTTATCTAACTCTTCATTGATGCTTAAATCTTTTTCAATATAAACACCCGAGGTTGGTAAATATGCTTCTGGTTGATAGTAGTCGTAATAAGAAACAAAATAGCCAACTGCATTGTCTGGAAAAAAGCTTTTAAACTCTCCATACAATTGAGCTACTAGTGTTTTATTATGTGTTAGGACTAATGTGGGACGTTGTACATTTTGGATCACATTTGCAATGGTAAAAGTTTTACCGGATCCAGTAACTCCCAATAAGGTTTGATAACGATCTCCATTCTCTACTCCGTCGGTGAGCTGCGCAATTGCGCTAGGTTGGTCGCCCGACGGAGTATAGTTGGAATGGATTTTAAAAGGCATATTCAAAGATATGCTTTATCTAAAAAGAACTTTGTTTTATAAGCTTTCTAAATACACAGAAAGTCTATCAATTGCTTTTGCAACTTCGCTAATCTGTTCTGTTGTTTCAACCCAATTTTTTTGTTCTATTGCTTCTCTTACACCCGGAATAGTTTTAACACCATACCCTGTGTAAAATCCAGGAGCATATAAACTGTGTTTGAACCATGGTCTGCGAGGCAGGCCTGCATTGGTTAGTAGGCTTTGTTCTGCTGAATATATTTTAGCGTTAATGGCAGCTAATTTTGTAGCATCTCCACTTGCTTTTACTTCTTCAACATGGGCTGCTGCTTTTTCTAATTTTGCTAATGCATTTAAGATCGGAGAAAAATCTACAAATGGTACTTCTTTTTCTACCGTTGGTGTTTTTAATTTTTCTGCTGGATCCGCCGCATACTCATATACTTTCTTGCTAACTAATTCATTTTCCACTTTTACTTTTTCACGCATTTGGTCTACGTTGCCAATTAATTCGTTGATATAGCCTTTAACCGTTGCGTGTAAAACGCGATAATCAAATGGTAATGCATCCGCTTCCGCTAAACGCAATGCCACACGACCCGATGTTTGAGCTAATGCAACACCATATTGAAACTCAGGGTCTTTAAAACGCTTGTACATATCATAAGAATCATAGATAGAATGGTATTCACCACCCTCGTCCTCTCCACCAAATCCAATATTTAAAGAAGGTATACCCAAGTGTTGAATAAACGAAGAATAGTCTGAACCAGAACCCATTGCACCTAGTGGGTAAGTAGTGGCTTCAAAAGCTTCTTTTTTAGCTTTTGTGCTAGTTGCTCCAGCCGCGCGTGCCGCTTTTGATCTTTCAAAAACAGAAACTCCTGTTTGTGGGTCAATCACCGTTTTGCTAATTTCTGTAATTAAAGGATTAAAAGCATGAGAACCTTCCGCACCCAAAAATCCTCGACCATTTCCGTCTGAATTAATATACGCAACTGCTTTAGCTTGTAATTCTACTGCATGGTTTTCAACCCACTCTGTTGAGCCTAATAAGCCGGGTTCTTCACCATCCCAAGCACAATACACTAATGTTCTTTTTGGTTTCCATCCTTGTTTTAATAACCCTCCAATTGCAATAGCTTCTTCTAATTCAGCCGCCATGCCACTAATAGGGTCTGCAGCGCCATTTACCCAGCCGTC
>CALPWK020000031.1 GCA_943327245.2 Comamonas sp. lk
CTTCTCCATCTCCGCTTGAGTAATACATGGAAATTCCACCATCGTCTGTCATTTCTGTTACCGTGTTTCCTCCGTCAGAGTAGTTCCTTGTTTCGTCCCAGTTTAAGCCTTCGAATGTGGTATTATTAGCTGTAAAATAACCTGCTAATTTTTTCTTGCCTTTAAAAGCATTCGCCATTAATTTTTGATTGCCGTATTGTCCAAAATTTGTTCCAATTTCAGCTTTACCAAAATAGCCATTCTTTTTATCCTCCTTAAGTTGCAGGTTAATAGTTTTAGATTTAATCCCATCATCAATACCAGTAAAAGTAGCTTGGTCGGACTTCTTATCATATACTTGTACTTTATCTATAGCATCTGCTCTTAAGTTTTTGGTAACCACCGCCGGGTCATCACTAAAAAATTCCTCTCCGTCCACAAATACTTTATTTACTTTCTCTCCTTGTGCAGTAATTTCTCCTTTTGAGTTTACTTGTATACCTGGCATTTTTTTTAATAGCTCTTGTACATCTGCATTCGGTGTTACATGAAAACTATCTGCCTTAAATTCAGTAGTGTCTCCCTTAATACGAATAGCAGATACTGTACTCCTAATAATTACTTCTTTCAGTAAATGGGCCTTAGTGTTTAAAAATATTTTATGTAAGTCCAATTCCTTACTAAGGTCTAATTGAATTCTATCAATATAGTCTGCATATTGAGGATAAGAAATCATTATGATAGCTGGTCCTTCTTTTTTGGCATTTATTTGAAACCTCCCTTCTTTGTCTGCTCTTACTGTATGTAATAAGACAGAGTCTTTTGCTCTTAGAATATTTACAGTTGCATTGGTCAGGCTAATTCGGTCGGACGTGTCAACCAACTGACCTTTAACAATAGCTACATTTTGTGCATTGACATTTTGGAAACAACAACCTAAGCTAAATAATAAAATTGCCTTGAAGTAATAGTGCTTGAATAAACGCATTGAGATATTTTGATAGTAACCCCGAAAATAACTTTTACAATACTTTTAGACAAGAGAAATATGTTAAAATTGGTCGTTTTCTATTTAAGTGGCAAAATAATCTTATACTACGTAATGAATTAAATCATATTTAAATTGCAAAAATAAGCTAGCCTAAGTACCTACCCGTCTGTGATGCCTTGCATTTAGCTAGTCCTTTAGAAACTCCGGCATACACCACGGTTCCGCCAGCGTCTCCGGCTTCAGGCCCCATGTCAATTACCCAGTCTGCAGCTTTGATGACATCTGTATTATGTTCCACCACTATTAAGGAATGGCCTTGGTCAATTAATGCATTGAATGCTTTTAATAATTTATGTATATCGTGAAAATGTAATCCTGTTGTAGGCTCGTCAAATATGAATAACATTTTACTAGAAGCTTTTCCCTTTCCTAAGAAGCTAGCTAGCTTTACTCTTTGCGCTTCTCCTCCACTCAATGTATTACTGCTCTGCCCTAATTTAACATAGCCCAATCCAACTTCTTGCAAGGGGCTTATAGCAGTAACTATGTTTTTTTCTTCTATAAAAAAATCAATGGCTTCGTCCACACTCATTTCTAGTACATCATGAATACTCTTGCCTTTGTAATGCACTTCCAATACCGTTTCTTTAAATCGCTTCCCGCCGCAATCCTCGCAAGTTAAATGCACGTCTGCTAAAAATTGCATCTCTACCAATTGTTCTCCCTCCCCTTTACAAGTATCGCATCTTCCACCGTCTACATTGAATGAAAAATGTTTGGGCAAGAAGCCTCTTATTTTTGATAATGCTTGTTTTGAATAAATATCTCTAATGGCGTCATATGCTTTGATATAAGTAACTGGATTGCTTCTTGAAGATTTGCCAATTGGGTTTTGATCCACCATTTCTACTTCATCCACTAAATGCAAATCCCCTTTTAATGCGGCATAGCCTCCTTGTAATTCAACCGGCATTTGCTTCGCCTTTAATAACGCATTATATAAAACCTGTTTTACCAATGTGGTCTTTCCACTTCCACTCACTCCACTTACCACACATAAACTATGCAACGGAAAATCTACATCAATGTTTTTTAAATTGTGTAAATAAGCGCCTTCTAATTTTAAAGCATGTTTTGACACTCTCGTTTTTTCAGGAATGGGTATGGACAAAGTTCCCTTTAAATATTTACCCGTCAAACTGTCCTTGTCCTTTATTAATGCTGCTGCATTTCCTACTGCCACCACTTCTCCACCCAAATGTGCTGCCAACGGACCCATGTCAATGATATGATCTGATTCGCGCATTATTTGTTCGTCATGTTCTACCACCACCACCGTATTACCTAAGTCTCTTAAGTTTTTTAACACTTTTATAAGCCTTTCTGTATCTCTAGAATGCAAGCCAATAGAAGGCTCGTCCAATATGTATAAAGAATTAGTTAAGTTGCTTCCTAAGCATCTTGTTAATTGAATACGTTGACTTTCTCCTCCACTCAGACTATTGGCCAATCTACTTAATGTCAAATATCCTAAACCTACGTCCATTAATGTTTGTATGCGTTGTTCTATTTCAAGTAATATTCTTTTAGCTACTTCTTTGTCGTGCGCATTTAATTTTAATTGCTTGAACCAGGTTTGTAAATCCCTTATTGGCATGGCGCATAATTCTCCAATATGACTGTCGCCAATTTTTACATACAACGCTTCCTTACGAACTCTAAATCCCATACAGTCCGGGCAATTGGTTCTGCCGCGATACCTGCTTAACAAAACTCTAAATTGTACTTTATATAAATGCGCTTCTACGTCTTTGAAAAAAGCGTCAATCCCTAATGCCTTACCAGTCCCTTTCCATAATTGCACTACTTGTGCTTTAGTCAATTTATTAATGGGTTGATGTATTGGAAATCCTTCCTTACCCGCTTCCTTTACAAACTGATCCTTCCACCAACTTAATTTCTCTCCCTTCCATGGTGCAACTCCTCCGTCATATATTGATAAATTGGGATTAGGGATTACTAAGTTTTCATCTATTCCTAAAACCTGACTATACCCTTCGCAGGTTGGACAAGCTCCATATGGATTATTAAAAGAAAACAAATTGGGACTTGGCTCGTCAAATTCCATTCCGTCCAAGCTAAATTTATTATTAAAGTCTTGTAAAGTGGTTTCATTTTTTTCTACCCATAAAACACCTTCGCCTTCATAAAAAGCTGTTCCAATGGAATCACTTAGTCTATGAATATCTTCTTCTTCGAAGTCTTTGACTACAATACGGTCTATTAAAACATAAACATCATTGGCTTTAAACTTTTTCGTAAGCTCCGCTTTTGTCAATACTAAGGCATCTTCTATTCTTACTAATTCCGAACGCTGTTTTGCTGTTCTTAAATACACTCTAGAAAACCCCTTTTGAAGCAATATGTTTAATTCTTCTGCAACGTCTCTTTTAGATTGCTGCTTAAACGGTACTATTATCACCATTTTATCTCCCGTCTTCCCTTTTTGAATATAAGCAAGCACGTCTTGCACATCATGTTTTTTAACCTCCAGCCCACTAATGGGCGAATAGGTTTTCCCAACTCTCGCAAAAAAGACCCTTAAATAATCATATATCTCTGTCATACTCCCCACTGTACTACGAGGAGTTCTTGTTACTACTTTTTGCTCTATCGCAATGGCTGGACATAATCCTTTAATATAATCCACGTCAGGCTTGCCCATTCTTGACATAAACTGCCTTGCATAGGAAGAAAGACTCTCCGCATATCTGCGTTGACCTTCGGCAAACAGCGTGTCAATAGTTAAGGAAGACTTGCCACTACCTGAAACACCCGTCACCACTATCAATTTATTACGAGGAAATGATACAGTTACATTTTTTAGATTATGTACCCTTGCGCCCACTACCTGAATATCATTCTTATCCATATAGTAAAAATAACAAAATCCAAGCCATTTGGTTGTGTGGATAGCTCTAAAAAGAATTTCTTGTTTTCCACAAATGAGAAATGGACCAATTAAGCGAGTAATTTTCCAATACTAATCCAAACAAGTATACCCGTACTTACCCTTCGACACCTATAAAAAACAAAAAATGAACAAAGTTCTAGAACTAACGGACAATGAATTAATCCAAGAATTTCAGGCTGGTAATTCTCGTGCATTTGACGCTTTACTAGACCGTCACCAAGATAGAATTTACAGTACCATTTTATTTATGGTAAAAGATTCTTATTTGGCAGAAGATTTAATTCAAGAAATTTTTATCAAAATTATTGACAACTTAAAGCAGAAAAAATATAATGAGGAAGGTAAGTTTTTACCATGGGCACTTCGTATCTCTCATAATTTTTGTGTAGACCATTTTAGAAAAGTAAAACGCACGCCCACTATTAAAACAAGTGACGACCAGGATTTATTTGAGATTATCAAACACTCCGACCATCCTGCCGACTATAAAATGACACGTGCTCAAACGCATAGAAATATTCAAGAACTAGTTGACTTACTACCAGAAGAACAAAGAGAAATTATTGTTTTAAGACACTATGCTGATTTAAGTTTTAAAGAAATCGCAGTCATGACCAATTGCTCTATCAATACAGCTTTGGGAAGAATGCGTTACGGTTTAATTAACTTAAGAAAGATGATGGCGGAAAGAGGAATGACTATGTAGAAAGACTCCTTTTATTTATGGTAAGCGTTATTTTTTATAATGACTAACTCCGCATTTCAACCAATTTAAATACGCTTGTATGTCGGGTGTATAGCCTACTGGATTAGAAAGTAATTCTTGATTCGAGCTTAATACTACATACAAGGGTTGTGTTACTTGTTTGAAGTTTTCAGACTGGAATGTAGCCCACAAATCACCAACACTTGCAATTTCCTTAGCTTGTCCAGCAGCATTTGTATAAGTAAATCTTTCTGCTACAGGTAACAAAGCCTTATCGTCTACATACAATGAAACTAAAATGAAATTTTCTTTGATATAGGTAGCTACCGCCGGATCGCTCCATACATTTTCTTCCATCTTACGACAATTCACACAGGCCCATCCAGTAAAATCTATAAGAATAGGCTTATGCTGCAATTTAGACAAAGCGAGTGCTTTTGCATAGTCATTCACCACATTAGCTTGTAGTCCATGACTTGCTTTGTCGGTTGCAAACAAACTATAATGAGTTGGAGGAGGAAATCCACTTAATAATTTTAAATTTCCTGCGTTTTTAGGATTAATACCTGTTCCAACATAAATAGCAAATGCTAAACTTAGCACCCCTAATATTTTTCTTGTGGTAGGTATTTTTGCCCCCTTAACGTCGTGAGGTAACTGAAGAAAGCCCCATAAGTATAAAGTTAATCCTACACTTATCACACACCATATAGCTAAGAATACTTCTCTTTTTAATAACCCCCAATGTTGCACAAGGTCCGCATTAGATAGGAATTTGAAAGCTAAAGCCAATTCCAAGAAGGCCAATATTTTTTTAACCGTGTCTAACCAGCCACCCGATTTTGGTAAACTATGCAACCACTGTGGGAAGATAGCAAAGAGTGTGAATGGCAATGCCAATGCGACACCAAAGCCTGCCATACCCTGCGTTAAAGCCCAAGCACCCCCTTGTAATGAACCAACTAGTAAAGTTCCTAATATAGGACCGGTGCAAGAAAAAGATACAATAGCCAATGTGATGGCCATAAAAAATATTCCTCCAAAACTTCCTAGTCCACTTTTAGAGTCGGCTACATTGGCAATACCAGAAGGCAGCGAGATTTCAAAATATCCAAAAAAGGAAATGGCGAAAAATATAAAAATCACGAAGAAGATTAAATTCAATGTGGCATTTGTAGAAATACTATTAAAAATTTCTGGTTGCACATTTCCCATAATATGAAATGGGACACTTGCCAACACATAAATCAAAAATATACTCAAGCCATATAATAAGCCGTTTTGAATTCCTTGCTTTCTAGTTTTAGATCGTTTGGTAAAAAAGGAAACCGTTACTGGTATCATTGGGAATACACAAGGCGTAATTAACGCAATCAAGCCCCCCAAGAATCCTAAGAAAAAAATGGACCAAGCACCTGCGTCCGACTTTGCAGCAACATGGCCGCCACAAGCGTCTGCAGGAGCTGTTGTTGCAGTAGCGGGCAATGCAATTTGGAATCCTGCCACTTTCTTTCCGTTGGCTAATGCAGCAGCAAAGGGTACTTCAAGCGCGTAAAATTGATCCCCATTAGCAACATTCACTAATATATTGCCCTTTAAACTATCTGGTTGAAATCCTGACAAAACAATTGATTGCTCAAATTCAATTTCATTCAAGTAAATATTTGCTTGCTTAAATAAAACGTCTTTTTGCATTGTTGCAGCAGTAGCGTATTTTATTTCACCATTCGCTTTAGCTGTCTCAATAGCGAAAGTATAGGTTGGAGCATTTAAGCCGTCTGGATTATTTCCATATACATGCCAATCTTTATTGATTGTTATACTTGTCTTTAATAGATAAACAGAATCGTTTACTACAGTAGCTTGCGCTTTTGCGTTTACAATACTATCTGCTTGTGCTTGAGCAGATAACACAAATGACAAAAGCACTATTAAAAAAGAAAGCGTCTTTCTCAAGATTTGTATTTTTTATATGAAGTAAAACGCCCCCACTTTATTAAAAGGAAATCACGCATTACTAAATTACTATTGTAATATTACTTCGAAAGGAATTTTTGAAGGAGGTAAGCATTTTTCGTCATTACAAACCGTAAATTCAATTACGCCTGCTATTTTAGTTTTGCTTGCTACTTTTAAATTTACTGTTTGTATAAATTGCACCTTATTTGCAAAGGTTGCTATTACAGCATTGAAATTTTTATCGAATTTCTTCTCCAGCTTGCCCACTTCCTTTGTCTTGCCACTTAATTGCACCAATGGATTAGGCTTGAATTGAAAAGTAGTTGGTATAGGCCCTCCTTTAACAAACTGGGAATAGATATGCCATGGAGACTCAATAGTAGCGGTGATTACAATATCATATTGCTTATCTGATTTTTTCACAGTCTCATAGCTCCATTGCACCGGAGTAAGCTTTTGTGCAGTAGCAGTTCCTACTACTAACAATGTCAAAATGTAAACAATTATTTTTTTCATAATCTACTTTTTTGAGTCCTAATTATTTATAATTACTTAGACTAAGCCTAAGATTTCAAATATTTTCTTTCCGTCTATATTTCCCAACGATGCAGATGTTGCTCTTTCTGGATGCGGCATCATTCCAAAAACGTTACGTTGGTCATTACAAATTCCAGCTATATCCATAATGGCTCCATTGGGATTTGCTTCGCCACCTACTTTTCCATTGGCATCACAATAACGAAATAATATTTGATTACTCTTTTCTAAATGACTCAATGTAGCATCGTCTGCAAAATATCTTCCTTCCCCATGTGCGATTGGAATTTGTAAAGCTTCACTATTATCTGTTTTGATAAAAACATTTTTACAAATAAATTGCTGATTGGCATTTTGCAATAAGGCACCTGGCAATAATCCACTCTCACATAAAATTTGAAATCCATTACATACGCCTAATACCTTACCTCCTTTATTTGCAAATTCGATTACCGATTGCATCATAGGACTGAATTTTGCAATTGCACCACAACGTAGATAATCGCCATAAGAAAAACCTCCTGGCAAAACGATACAATCGTTGGTAGTGAAATGAGACAGGTCATGATCCTTATGCCATAACATTTCAACTTGAAATCCAAGATCCTGCTCTAAAGCGTCTTGCATATCTCTGTCACAATTGGATCCGGGGAATACTACAACACCAAATTTCATAGCTAACTAATTAGGGTATTAAATGAAGGCTTAAAGTTACCAAATTATAGCCTTGAGCAATCCTTAAATTCTTCACTTATGCCAAGTGGTTATACACAATAACTGCTATTGCCATCCAAAATAGCAAATTTGGGACCAATAATCGCTTAGGACCCGCAAATCCAAAGCAAATAAAGCAGGACAAAGGTGTTAAAACCACCGCCGACGCATAAAGTGCTTGTACTGAAAATATAACGGGCTGAAATAAGGTTAATAAAAGCATTAATAAAAGTACTCCCCAATATTTACGGACCTGAATGACGAATCTGGTTTGTTGCTGCTGCCAAAAGATGATGCCTGCTATCAGCTGAACTCCAATCACAAATAATGCTAATATGACATTTAATTCAGGACGTACTAGTGGATTTTTCCAATCTAATTTTGGCAAGAAATGTCTAAACTCGGGGGCTTGATTGGTCAAAAATACATAAGCGAATATGAAATAAAAGGGAACTGTGATGCCCATTAATAAAACCAGCCACTCTGTTAATTTAAAAGGTCTGATTATAGTAAGTGCGAATAAAACTACTGGTATCAAAATTGCAATTGGCTCGTATAGCAAAATCGAACAGCCTACTATAAGCCCAATGTTAAATTCAATAGTTTGGGGTTGTTTTTGGTCATACAGTCTTAATAATTTCACCAGTATCCATATAATTAAACTATTAGCAACTAATCCAGAACTTATTACATCCCAGTAGGGGAATAATGCCGTTAAAATGATATAGGTAAAAGCAGGCAAGTAACTAATTTGTTGAAACATTCTCAACTGACTCAATAATACATTTAGCCTTATTGCCTGACTTAATATAATTACCTGAAAAAGTATTATCAAGACCAAAGGAGGTAATGGCTTTATATAATGCAGTAAGAAATAAGCTAATAAACCGTCTGACTCATTTGCAATAACTAATGGAGGATGCTGCCATACATGAAAATGCAAAGCTACACTTAGCAATACTATAAATAGCAAATTAATATCGGACCTGTCTCTAAATAAAAATACCACTTGCTATTTTATTTTAATTGAATTTTAGCGAACCCAATTTTGTTATTATATTGATAAGGAATAATGGCTTCATTTGCACCCACTTGTTTCAAACTACGTGGCATCCATTCATATCTTTTATCATTTATTGTAATCGTTGTTCCTGTATTTAATTGACCTTGTGGCGTTAAATTATTAATCACAAACTGACGTTGTCCTTTTTGCTTTTGATAATAAACAAAATGCAATCCTTGTTCATTCTCGAAACTTCCATATCCAATAAACTGATCCACATTCATGTCTGATTGAGATTTGTCAATAGTTTTAGCCCATTGCAAATTTCCTTTAATATCATAGGACATCATTGCAATTTGATTTGCATTATAAGTTATAGAAGGATATCCAAAACTAGCATATGGATTCATCCACATACCCATACCCATTCCCATTCCCCAGCCACGCATTCCCCAGCCAACTCTAGCCCAAGGATAGAAACCAAAAGGTCGATTCCAATAATTAAACATATAAGGATTGTAAAATGCACCGCCCCAATAATAATCCCATCTTGAAAATGCACTTCGATTGGCATAAGTTTCCGCAGATTCTGCAATGACTACAAAACTTCCGTCTGCTTGTGTATTAATTTTATCAATATAATAATTGTCAAATGCCCCTTTTAAATTTTTCTTTTTGGAAACAACCGCTCTTGTTGCGTCCGTGAATCTATTAGCACTTGTAGTTAACTCTCGTTGTGTAACAATATCCCATACATAAGTAAATAAGCCTTCTACATTGCCTTTTTTAGTGGTAGCATAAAATGAATTTAACACAACACGGCTTGCCTTGTTGTCAACTTTCAATCGGATATTATCCAATAATAATTGATTATTTATAATTGCAGACTCCACTACTTCTTTCCCGTCTGCAGATAAATACAATAAACTAACTGCAGGAGCTGCTTCTTTCTGAGTGGTATTTCTTAAACAAAATAAATTACCATTATTATCCAATGCAAAATCAGATAAGTTACTTTTTTTATTGACTGAACTAATACTTATAACTGCTTCCGCAATAGTTTCGAACTGTTGATTAAAGGAAGTTGTTTTTACTTTGATAGCGTTAGGATTACTTGTGTTGACGCTAAATAATAATATTTTTTGATGATCATCACTTTGTAATAAATTGAACACTTTTACATTGGAACCTGGCCTAATATTTTCTGCAGTGTCTATTATAATTGGAGCACCTTGCAAGATGCCGTCTCCATTAATGGCAGCTACAGCAGCAACCATCGTTTTATTAACTTGGAATTGATAAAAAGCATACGCTTTGTCAGCATACGTAATAAATTCAATGGACTGCACAGTTGCAGGTAAAAATGTTAAGTCGTTTTGCTTAACTAATTGCATTTGATCATTGTATTGCGCTATGGTAGATAGGCTGCCATTTTTTTTATAGATCCAATAATGATTTGCGACTTTGCCAAGCACTTCATATTGCATGTCTTCCTTGTCTGTTTTTTCAATAGTAGCGGCAATATAGGTTTGTGAAAATCCTATTTGAGTGCTAGCAAACAAAACAACCAATAAGCTAAAAAATACTCTTTGCATATTCTTTCAATTTTATACTCAAATTTACTACAATATTTACGTTGTAGCTAGCGATACTATTAATATTAACGTCCTTTTAAAAAACGCTTAAGCTTCGTTTAAGGTCACCTGCGTTTTGGTGATTTCTAAATCGTACATACCGCCCTCTTTTACAGCAAAATTATTAATATCATGGCTTATAGGAAATCCATAACAAACCGGGAAGTCGTATTGGGCAGTGTGTTGTTGTATAATTTCAAAGGCAGTGGCCCCAAAGTCAGTTGACTTGTCTTTCATGTCGGTAAAACCCCCAACAATAAGCCCTGCTAAGTTTTCGAATATTCCTGCACGCTTCATTTGTATCACCAACCTGTCTAAATTATAATGATACTCTCCTATATCTTCTAAAAACAATATTTTACCCTTAGTACTAAATGAGTACTTTGACCCAATCAAATGTGCCACCATACATAAATTACCACCCACCAATCTTGCATGCACTTTGCCCAATTTGTTAAATGGATGTGCTTTAGCTACGCATTCAATAGAACGCCCTTCCAGTATAGCTCTTATAGATTCAACAAATATAGCACCTTCTACTCCCTTACTAAATGCGACTGCCATTGGACCGTGTATACTTATAATATTTTGCTTTTGTATAGCAGCATGCAAAACGGTAATGTCGCTAAACCCAATTACCCATTTTGGATGTTTTGCAAATGCAGTAAAATCTATTTGATCAATAATTCGACTAGTTCCATACCCACCCCTAGCGCAGAAAATTGCTTTTACAGCAGGATCATCTAGCATTTGTTGTAAATTTGAAGCTCTTTGGACGTCTGTTCCGCCAAAACTAAAATCCTTAGCTCCCACCGTCTCTCCCACGCGCACTTCATACCCCCAAGACTGGAGGGTTTCTACACAACTTTGTACTTTACCAATTGGTATAGTACCCGCAGGGCAAACCATTCCTATAAGGTCTCCTGGCTTCAAATGTGGTGCTTGAATCATACCACAAATTAAGTACTTTTGCACCAATGAACACGCCTAAACGATATTTGATTACGGCAGCCCTTCCGTATGCTAATGGACTTAAACATATTGGGCATCTTGCTGGAGCTTATTTGCCAGCAGATATTTATGTGCGCTATTTGAAGGCACAGAAAAGAGATGTTGTATTTGTATGTGGAAGTGACGAGCACGGAACCGCGATTCCAATTCAAGCAACCAAAGAAGGAACCACTGCACAAGCTATTATTGACAAGTACCATCCAATTATTGAACAAAATTTTAAGGATTTAGGTATTGCCTTTGATATTTATCATAGAACTAGCGACCCTTTACACCATGAAACAGCTGCAGACTTTTTTAAAAATTTAGAAGCTAATGGGGACTTGGAAACTAAAACAACAGAGCAATACTTTGACGAAGCAGCTAATACTTTTTTAGCCGACCGTTATATTAAAGGTACTTGTCCTAGTTGTGGCCATAAGGAAGCTTATGGGGATCAATGTGAGAAATGTGGAAAGACATTAAGTCCCGAAGAACTCATTAATCCTGTAAGTACTTTAAGTGGTCAAGCACCCATTAAAAAAGAAACTACACATTGGTACCTTCCTTTAAATAGACATGAAGCATTTTTACGTGATTGGATTTTGAAAGACCATGCACATGATTGGAGAGCAGCTGTTGTTGGTCAATGCAAAAGTTGGATTGAAGGCGGCTTACAAGCAAGGGCAGTGACGCGTGATTTGGAATGGGGTATTAAAGTACCTGTGAAAGGTGGCGAGGGTAAAGTTTTATACGTTTGGTTTGACGCACCTATTGGATATATTAGTGCTACTAAGCAATGGGCTTTAAATAATAATAAAGACTGGACTCCTTATTGGAATGACAAGGAAACTAAATTGGTGCATTTTATTGGAAAGGATAATATTGTTTTCCATTGTATCATATTCCCTGTGATGCTAAAACTAAATGGTCATATTTTACCAGAGAATGTTCCTGCAAATGAGTTCATGAATTTAGAAGGTGACAAGATGAGTACTTCTAAAGGATGGAGTATTGAAATGGATGATTATATTAACAAGTGGATTAAGAAAGAAAATGGAGGGCCTGCTTTGGCAGACAGTTTACGTTTTTACTTAACTGCAATAGCACCGGAGTCTAAGGACAGTGAGTTTACTTGGAAAGGATTTCAGGAATCTGTTAATGGTGAGCTAGTAAGTATTTTTGCGAATTTTGTTAATAGAACTTGGGTATTAATGCACAAGCTTTGCAATAGCAAAGTGCCAAAAATTCACACCGAATTTTTAGATAGCGAAGACTTAGCATTAGCACAATCTGTAAAAGACACTACCGAAAAAGTGACTGCTTTATTAGAGCAATATAAGTTTAGAGAAGCGCAATTCGAAGTCATTAACCTTGCTAGAATTGGAAATCAATACATGCAGAAAAAAGAGCCTTGGATTTTAGCAAAAAATATTGACACCGACCCTGCCGCTCAAGCTAAGATTGACAACTGCATGCATGGCTGCTTACAATTATGCGCCAACCTCGCTATTTTGATAAATCCATTCTTGCCATTTACCGCACAGAAAATGTGTCACTTAATGAAAGTGGTGGACAGAATGTTAGACTGGGAAAACGCAGGTAAGTTTGACTTGTTGAAAGTGGGTTATACTTTACGTGCTCCTGAATTATTATTTAGAAAAATTGAAGACGAAGAAATAGAAGCAGAATTAGCACAATTACAAGCTAATTTAAAAGCAAAAAAAATAACTATGGAAAACAATAATACAGCAGCTATAAGCGAAGGCGCTAATGGTACTGATGAAAAAGGAATAGCACCCTTAAAACCAGAAATTGTATTTGATGATTTTGGTAAAATAGATTTGCGCGTAGGAACTATTATTGAAGCTAAGAAAGTAGAGAAAGCAGATAAATTACTAGAACTTTTAGTAGACCTCGGTTTTGAACAAAGAACTATTTTATCTGGTATTGCAATGCATTTTAAACCAGAGGATATTGTTGGAAAACAAGTAATAATCGTTGCCAATTTAGCACCTCGTAAAATGCGCGGCATTGAAAGCAAGGGTATGATTTTAATGGCAGAAGATGCTGCAGGAAAATTATACTTTGTGAGTCCGAGCGAAGCTATTGCTGCAGGAAGCACTATAGCATAGAACCCCAATTTAATTACCGAAAAAAGTTAATTAGAAAACTAAAAGAAAAGAATATAACAAAGGCCCCAAATTTTTGGGGCCTTTGTTATTAAATACATTCTTTGAGTTCCTTTTCGGTATATGCAAGACCATGGTGTTTTAACACATCGTCTGGCACCCCTTGCCATTGGTTAGGCACATTACCCATATAGCCTAAATCTTTCACGCCAATTTCTGAAGTGAAAAATCCTGTAGTTACTAAGTCTCTCATTTTATTAAAGAAGCTAACACCCTGTGCTACTTCTGGTTTTGCTCTTTTTGGATAGGCAATTTCGTCTACTATAGCAAGTTGTTGCTGCTTAGTACAGTCAGTAAATGCTTTTTGGTGCATCTTATAAGTATGTAGGTCTAGCCATTTCAAACCACCGCGCATAGGCACTTGATGCTCTGTCATGTCCTTTACAATAAACTCAATGAATTCTGGAACTTTCGCTTCAGACGCAGAACCGCTTACCGCATCCTTAGGCATAATAATATCACCTAATAATGTAATAGTGGCCATTTCGTGTGCATCAAAAAATTTAGCTTCTGCATTTACTTTTGCTAAATAATCCTTCTCCTCCTGCATAAGGTCATCCATGTTCACTTCCGCAACAGTCGTTTTTGAACTCTTACAAGCTGCTATTACTACGCCTGCTGAAACAGTTCCTAGCACCAAGGCTTTAATGGAATTTCTTCTGTCCATAATATGTTAATTTAAAAAATTATAAATTTTAATAATTGGATAGTTTACAAATTTTGTTTCTGTAATTGATCCAAAATATACTCTGAAGTACGCATAGATAATGCCAAGATAGTCCAAGTGATATTTTTATCTGCTTGAGATGTAAATACTGATCCGTCTACACAGAATAAGTTTTTACAATCATGTGCTTGACCCCATTCGTTTAATGGTGCAGTTTTTTTATCCTTGCCCATACGAACAGTACCTGCTTCATGTATAATATTTCCTGGATTAGATAAACCATATTTATTGCTTGCATCGTCTGAATCTCCCCAAGTAATCACCGCACCCATTTCGTGCATGATTTCACGGAAAGTTTCTTTCATATGCTTCGCTTGATTTACTTCATATTCAGAATTCTTACAATCAAATTTCAAAACAGGAATACCGTATTTGTCCACTACATCTGGATCAATCTTACAATTATTCTCGAATCTAGGAACTGCTTCACCACGGCCACCCATTCCAACGCTAGCGCCATAGAAAAAGCGAACATCCTCTTTTAAAGATTCACCGTATCCACCTGCTTCTTTAGTTTTTCCATTTACTTGGAATTGTCCGTTAAGACCTTGTTGTCCCATTCCAAATCCATAACTAGGCTGACTCATGCCGCCCCAATATTCAATATGGTATCCTCTTGGAAAATCTAATTTTTTATTATCCAACCACCATGGTGTGTAAACGTGCATACCACCAACGCCGTCTTCATTGTAACGCTTACGACCAAATAAACTTGGTATAACACCACCTAATGCAGCTCCAGTTGAGTCATGTAAATAGTGCCCTACAACACCAGAACTATTTGCCAAACCATTTGGATGCTTTGGTGATTTCGAATTCAATAATAAACGTGCTGTCTCACAAGTACTTGCTCCAAGTATTACTACTTTAGCATTCACTTGATATTCTTGCTTGTCGTCTTTATTTACATAAGAAATACCCACTGCTTTTCCTTCTCTGTCTGTGATTACTTCACGCGCCATTGCGCCAGTGATTAAATCCACATTACCAGTTAATACCGCTGGTTTAACTAATACTGATGAAGAAGAGAAGTCACCATATACTTTACAAGAACGATTACATTGGCCACAATAAAAACAAGCACCACGTTCGTCGTTAATTTTTTTAGTAAGAATAGATAATCTAGAAGGGATAACTGGAATATTAATTCCTGTTGCTGCTTTCTTAAACATCAATTCATGTAATCTTGGTTTTGGAGGAGGCAAGAAAATACCGTCTGGGTCATTCTCTAGTCCTTCATTCGTTCCGTATACTCCAATTAAACGATCAATTTTATCGTAATAAGGTTTAACGTCTTCGTAGCCAATTGGCCAGTCGTCACCTAAACCATCCAAACTTTTTCTTTTGAAATCACGAGGTCCAAAACGTAGTGAAATACGACCCCAATGGTTCGTACGTCCACCTACCATTCTAGCTCTCCACCACTCAAACTTATCTGAACCAGGCGTTTGTGTATAAGGTTCTCCTTCAATTTCCCAACCCCAATAACAACCGTCAAATTCACCAAATGGGCGGTACTTTGAACTTGCCCCACGACGTGGTGAGTCCCAAGGGTTTTTTAATTGTGCTGAATTTTTAGCAGGATCATAGTCTGGACCAGCTTCTAGCAAGCAAACTTTTAATCCGGCTTTTGCTAATACATAAGCAGCCATTCCTCCACCAGCTCCAGAACCTACAATTACTGCATCATATTGTTTGGGTGCTACTTTAACTTGAAAATCTGACATAAGGCAATCGTTTTCGCTTTGTGATTTAAAGAATGAATTTAGTGATTTTTTTGAATGAAGTACAAAAAAATACCCGCTGTTTTATGAGCGGGTATTACAGTTTTATTATTTGTCAATTAAAGTGCCAAAGCTTTAAACAAACAACCCCACCCGTTTATGGGGTGGGGTTGAAAAATCATAAGAGCGTTTTACAAGCCTTTATCTTTTAGAAAAGGCGCAGTTAAACTAACTACATCCCATTGAAGTTCCACAGTTTAAGCATTTGTAACAAGTACCACTACGAATAGTAATATGTCCACAAGTGCTACATGCAGGCGCATCGCTTTGCATACTTTTTGCAGCAGCAGTAACGTTGTCCATTGAACCACCTTCAGAAAATGAAGCTACTACGTTTGCTTTTACTTGAGGTGCTGGAGTTGGCGCAGTAACACGAATGCTACTAAGCTCAGGCTTTCCCACAAGGGTAATATCTCCCTCCTCTCCTAAGTTCTCCACTGTAGGCTTATCCAACACATGTACTAAGTCTGTTCTTCCTAAATATTCATAAGCTAATGCACGGAAGATAAAGTCAACAATAGATGTTGTTGTTTTAATATTCGGATGATCCACCATACCTGATGGTTCAAATTTAGTAAATACAAATTTGTCTACGAACTCTTCTAAAGGCACGCCATATTGTAAACCAACTGAGATAGAGATTGCAAAACAGTTCATCAAGCTACGAAGTGTTGAACCTTCTTTAGCTAAGTCAATGAATAATTCACCTAATGTTCCGTCTGTATATTCTCCTGTTCTTAAGAACAATACTTGACCACCAATTCTAGCTTTTTGTGTAAATCCACGACGCTTAGCTGGTAAAGATTTACGCTCAACAATGCGAGATAATTGACGCTTTAATTTAGTGTCAGTTGAAGTATGCATTCTTTTTTGAACTTCCTCTAATAACTCGTCTACTGTTAAGTTTCCTAAGTCTACTAATTGAGAAGCTGCGTCTGCTTCAGCGTCTTCTGTTTTCGCTTTCTTATCCGATTTTGTACTTAATGGTTGACTTAATTTAGAACCATCACGGTAGATAGCATTTGCTTTTAAACCTAGTTTCCAACTCATCAAATAAGAATCGGCAATTTCTTCAACAGTTGCTTCGTTGGGAAGGTTGATTGTTTTTGAAATCGCACCAGATAAGAATGGTTGACAAGCAGCCATCATTCTAATATGACCATGTGCATGAATATATCTTTCTCCTTTTTTACCATTTTTATTCGCACAATCAAATATTGACAAATGCTCGTCTTTCAATGCTGGAGCACCTTCTACAGTCATGGTACCGCAAACATAATCGTTGGCTGCATCTATTTGATCTTCTGTAAATCCTAAAGATTCTAATAAATTGAAAGACCAGTCTGCAAACACTTCTTCTTTAAAACCTAATCTAGTCAAACATGCATCGCCTAAAGTGAAGCGGTTAAAAATAAATCCAATTTCAAATGCAGATTTAGCAGCACCATTTAATTTTGTAATCTCTTCTGCAGTAAATCCTTTCGCTAATAAAGATTCATTATTAATATGTGGCGCACCTGCGAAACTTGCATGTCCTACAGCGAAGTTTACAATTGCATCATTTTCTGCTTGAGAATAACCCAAGTTCTTTAAGGCTTGTGGTACCGATTGGTTGATAATTTTAAAGTATCCACCACCTGATAATTTTTTAAATTTCACTAAAGCGAAATCTGGCTCC
>CALPWK020000032.1 GCA_943327245.2 Comamonas sp. lk
ACTAATACTGGACGTCCTTTTTCACGTAAAGTTTCGATAGCTTCAATTACTGCGCCAAATTTTTCACGCTTTGTTTTGAATACCATATCCTGTTCGTCAATTCTTACTGCTGGAATATTTGTAGGAATAGAAACAACGTCTAATTTATAAATACTCCAGAACTCTGAAGCTTCTGTTTCTGCCGTACCTGTCATACCACCTAATTTGTGGTACATTCTAAAGAAGTTCTGTAAAGTAATGGTAGCGTAGGTTTGCGAAGCTGCTTCAATTTTTACATTTTCTTTTGCTTCAATTGCTTGGTGTAAACCGTCTGAATAACGACGGCCTTCCATAATACGACCCGTTTGTTCGTCTACAATTTTAACTTGTCCTTCAATTACCACATACTCCACATCATTGTCAAATAATGTATACGCTTTTAATAATTGATTAATAGTATGTATACGGTCTGCTTTAATACTATAATCACTAATGATAACTTCTTTCTGCTTTAATTTTTCTTCTGCACTCAATGTTGCATCTTGGTCTATTGCATTTAATGTAATGCTAATGTCTGGCAATAAGAAGAAGTTTGGATCTTCCCCTGCACCTGTAATTAAATGCAATCCTTTATCTGTTAATTCAACTGAATTGTTTTTCTCGTCAATATAGAAATATAATTCTTCGTCTACCAATGGCATTTCTCTTTGCTGGTCTGCTAAAAAGTAGTTCTCTGATTTTTGAAGTTTTACTCTAATGCCTGGCTCACTTAAATATTTAATTAAGGCGCTATTTTTTGGCAAACCTCTAAATGCACGGTAAAGCGCTAATCCACCATCCTTAGCGTCATCATTGCCTTCTGCGATTTTCTTCTTCGCTTCAATTAAAAATTGGCTGGTTGCTTTTTTCTGTGCCTCTACTAACTTTTCAATTCTTGGTTTCAACTCGAAAAATTGTTGCTCCCCTGTTTGGTGACCTATAGGACCTGAAATAATTAAAGGGGTTCTAGCATCGTCAATCAATACACTATCCACTTCATCCACCATTGCAAAATGGTGTTTACGTTGTACCATTTCCTCTGGCGTATGCACCATATTGTCTCTCAAATAATCAAAACCAAATTCGTTATTTGTTCCGTAAGTAATGTCTGCACGATAAGCATTGCGGCGGTCTTCGGAATTAGGCTGATGTTTGTCTATACAGTCTACTGTGAGGCCTAACCATTCGAATAAAGTACCATTCCACTCACTATCTCTTTTTGCTAAATAATCATTCACGGTAACAATATGCACTCCTTCCCCAGCCAATGCATTTAAATAAGCAGGTAATGTAGAAACCAATGTTTTACCTTCTCCTGTTGACATCTCTGCAATCTTTCCCTCATGTAAAACAATACCTCCAATTAACTGTACGTCATAATGCACCATATTCCATGTAACAGGCACTCCTGCTGCTTTCCATGTTGTTTGAAAAGTGGATTGATCCCCATTTATGGTAACATATTCTTTCTTAACAGAAAGTTCTTTATCCAATGAAGAAGCAGTTGCTACTAATTCTTCGAAATCAGTAAAGCGACGTGCTGTTTCTTTCACCACTGCGAAAGCTTCCGGTAAAATTGTCCAAAGCGCTTGTTCTAGACTCTTATTTTTTTCTTTATTTAAAGTATCAATGTCCTGATAAATTGCATCACGGCCCATTAAATCACTTAATGGCAATGCTTCTGCTCTTGCCTGCTCTGATTCGATATGCAAGTTCATCTCATTTAAATGCGATTTAATTCGCTCTTTAAACTCAATGGTTTTATTTCTTAACGCATCATTAGACAAAGATTTGTAAGACTCAAAATGCCCATTAATGATGGGTACTAAGTGTTGAATTTTTTTGACGTCCTTCTCACTTTTAGATCCGCCAAATATTTTACTGATAATCTGCAACATATGCTTCCTAAATAATTGTGTTTAAGCCTAATACTCAATATCCGTGCCAAAGAAATGCTGACGCCAATTGAGGGCCTTAAAGGTAAGCAATTGAAGGCAGTTTGTAGGTTTTAGCGCCCCTTCAATCCAAAATTTTAGACGGAGGGGCTTAAATGTTAAAATTGGCGCCGCTTAAACGTTGAAAATGGATGAAAAAATGATACCTTTGCTCGCTTAATAAACATAGCTATGGCTGGTCAATTAAAAGAAGTAAGAAATAGGATTAAAAGTACCCAAGGTACACAGCAAATCACTAAAGCCATGAAAATGGTAAGTGCTGCAAAATTACGTCGCGCCCAAGACTCAATTACCCAAATGAGACCTTATGCACGTAAATTGCAAGATATGCTTAGTAATATCATTGGAAGTTTAGAAGGGGATACTAATTTGGCTTTGGCGGAAACTAGACCTGTTCATAATGTATTACTTATTGTAATTACTTCAGATCGTGGATTATGTGGTGGCTACAATGCCAACTTGGTTAAATTAGCAAAAGCCACTATTGAAGAGCAATACCCTACACAGAAAATCACTATTTGGAATATAGGTAAGAAAGGATATGAAAGCTTGAGTAAATCTGGCTATAATACCAATGCTGATTTTAAAGATATCTTCTTAAACCTTCGTTTCGAAAACGTTCAGCTAGCAGCGAAAGCGGCAATGGACGCCTTTGCTAACAAAGAGTTTGATGCCATTGATATTATTTATAGTGAATTCAAGAACGCTGCTACCCAAGAATTTAAAGCGGAAGCCTTCTTGCCAATTCCTAAAATTGCAAAAGTAGCTAATCAGAAAAAAACTGACTTTATTTTTGAACCTCAGAAAGAAGTTTTAGTTGCTGAATTAATGCCTAAGATATTAAATACGCAATTATTTAAAGCTGTATTAGACGCTAATGCAAGTGAGCATGGAGCTAGAATGACTGCAATGGATAAAGCTAGCGAGAACGCAAACGAATTATTAAAATCATTGAAAATATCTTACAACCGTGCAAGACAAGCCGCCATTACGACCGAATTAACGGAGATCGTTAGTGGTGCTGCTGCATTAAACGGATAAGAAATCATATACCATGGAAATTAGTCAAATCATTCCGCACATTGAAGCCTTGATATTCGCAAGTGACAAAGCTTTAAACCCCGCTGACATTACTGAATTAATCAATAATGCATTTGGATTTTTAGAAGAGCGCATTACACTTGAACAAGTGGAAAGTGCCCTTGCAGGTATTCAAGAAAAATATGCTACCGAATTTTATCCCTTTGAATTAAAGCAAAGTGGTGGCGGATGGCAGTTTTTGACTAAGCCGGATTTTCATAAAACAATTGCTCAATTAAATGGCGATAAGTTTTTAAAGCGATTATCAAATGCTGCTTTAGAGTCTTTAGCTATCATTGCCTATAAGCAGCCCATTACTAAGGGTGAAGTGGAAGCTATTAGAGGTGTTAATAGCGACTACTCTATTCAAAAATTATTAGAGAAGGAATTGATTGTTATCAGCGGACGTAATGAGCATTTGCCAGGCAAGCCATTAGTTTATGCTACTTCAAAAAACTTCATGGATTATTTCGGGATCAATTCAACCGACGATTTACCAAAAATTAGAGAAGTTTTAGCTGACCAAATCGTAGAAGCTACCATTGTTAAACCTGAAGACTTTACAGACAACAGTGTTTTCGAACAAATGGCAGACGCTGCCGAGGAAGAACGCGAAGAAGCTGAAACTCCAAACTTGCCAGAAGAAACTGATGACTTTGAAGAAACTACTGACGAGGAAGATATTATTCCTGAGAGCCCTGCAGAATAACAATCAGTAGCTTTACGTTCATCCCATTTTTTAAAATTTTATTGTTTATAAAAGCATAGAACCTAGTTCTAATTGTATCTTCGTGCTATGAAGCCAAGCTTATCCTATGAACAACTAAATACAGCTGCAAACAAGTATGGTACTCCTTTATATGTTTACCATGCAGAAAAAATTGCAAGTCAATACCAACAATTATTGTCCCATTTTTCTAATGACAATACCCGCTTTTTTTACGCTTGTAAAGCCTTGACCAATATTCATATTCTTGACGTTGTAAAACGTGCGGGTTGCAATATTGATTGCAGTTCTATTAATGAAGTAAAAATGGCATTGCATGTTGGCTTTGTTCCACAAAATATTCTTTACACAAGTAATAGTGTAAGTTTTGAGGAAATTGCAGAAGCAGTAAACTTGGGAGTGAATGTAAATATTGATAGCTTGTCTAACTTGAAAAAATTTGGAGCTAGTTATGGAAGTACTTACCCAATTGGTGTTCGTATAAGACCTAATATTATGGCAGGCGGCAATTTGAAAATTTCCACAGGTCATGATAAAAGTAAATTTGGAATTCCTGCAACACAATTAACTGAACTAAAAGCCATTCAACAAGAATTTCAAATCAATATTGCAACATTACATATTCATACTGGAAGTGAAATTAAAGACGTGCATGTATTCATTCAATCTGCCGACGTTTTTGATAATTTATTAGCTGAATTCCCAACCGTATCGGTACTAGATTTTGGAGGTGGTTTTAAAGTTCCCTACAAACCAGGTGAAAAAGGAACAGACATAGCATTACTTGGTGCCGAAGTAGACAAGGCCATGAATAAATTGTCTGAAAAATATGGACGAAAGTTGACAGCTTGGTTTGAACCAGGTAAATATTTAGTAAGTGAAGCAGGCTATTTTATTGCACAAGTAAATGTATTAAAACAATCTGGCGACATACAATTTGCAGGTATTAATACAGGACTGAACCACTTAATAAGACCCATGTTTTATGACGCCTACCACCATATTGATAATTTAAGTCATCCGGAGAAGGCCTTACAACATTACGCGGTGGTAGGTAATATTTGCGAAACCGATACTTTTGCCTGGGATCGCCCTATTCCAAACATAGAAGAGGGAGACTACTTAATATTCTATAACGCGGGTGCTTATGGTTACGAAATGGCAAGTAATTACAATGCAAGGTATAAGCCAGCACAAGTATTATTTGAAAATGGAGTAGATAAATTAATAAGTAGACGAGATACATTCGAAGATTTGTTAAATTTACAAGTCCCTATTGCAAAATAGCCTCTATGATTGAAATAAAACATATCAGTAAAAAATTTGACACTAAAATTATCTTAGATGATATAAGTGCGCAATTCAAACCAGGTATGTGTAATTTAATTATTGGAGCAAGTGGTAGTGGAAAAACAGTATTGACAAAATGTATAGTAGAACTAATACATGCGGACCAAGGTGAAGTGTATTTCGACGAGAAGGAATTGCATAAGATGGACGAAGAAGAAAGAAAAAACTTACGTAATAATATAGGTATGTTGTTCCAAGGAAATGCATTGTTTGATTCTATGACAGTGGAAGAGAATGTAAGATTTCCTTTAGATATGTTTTCTGGATTAAAATGGGAGGAGAAACAAGAAAAAGTAAATAAAATACTTTCTCGAGTAAATCTAGATGGTGTAAATGCAAAATATCCTGCTGAACTAAGTGGTGGCATGAAAAAACGTGTAGGATTGGCTAGGGCACTTGTTATGGAACCAAAATTTTTATTTTGCGACGAGCCTAATTCAGGATTAGACCCGCAAACATCCATGGTGATTGACAAATTGATTCATGACCTTACTGTTGAAAAAAATATTACTACTATTGTGGTTACACATGACATGAATAGTGTGATGGAAATAGGTAATTATATAATATACTTGAACCAAGGAAAGAAAGAATGGGAAGGATCCAATAAGGATATCATTTATAGTCAAAATACGCTATTGAATGAATTTATTTTTGCGTCACAATTTTTACAAGATGCAAAAGCCATGCGCATGATAGAAAAAAAACATAATCTATAAATTTAATAATATGAAATTTTTAAGCCCTATGAAATTTATTTTAACTTCCGTATTAAGCCTTTTTTTAGTTGTCGGCAATGCGCAAAATAATGCGCCAGATCCGAATGCGCCTTATATGCAAACTAATAAATTTCCCAATTTTAGCTTAATGTCGATTACTGGAAAGGAAGTTACTAATAAACAGCTTCCTAATAAATATAAGTATACCTGTATCTTGATATTTAGTCCAGACTGCTCGCATTGTGAACATCAAGCTTCGGAACTAAATAAATACGCAGATAAATTTAAAAATACTTTATTCATTTGGGACAGTTATAGAGACATGGATGCGATTAAGAAATTTGCCGAGAAATATAATTTAGCAGGTAAGCCTAATGTAATTATAGGTCGTGATGCCGAATTCACCCTTCCTAGTTTTTTTAGACCTAGAATGACTCCCTTTGTTGCTGTTTATGACAATGGTCTGTTAATTAAGGTATATGACCAGGGAGCAGATATTTTCGAATTGATAAAATTAATAGGCAGCAAGTAGTTAACTTTGCCCCGTAAAAATTAAACCTTTTATTTAAACATATATTATATGAAAATTACAGTAGTTGGAGCAGGTGCAGTTGGCGCAACATGTGCAGACAATATTGCCCGTAAAGAATTAGCTAGCGAATTAGTTTTATTAGACATCAAAGAAGGCTTTGCAGAAGGTAAGGCACAGGACATGATGCAGACAGCTGCTTTATTAGGTTTTGATACTAGAATTTCTGGTAGCACAAACGACTACAGCAAAACAGCTAACTCAGATGTGGTTGTAATTACATCAGGTTTGCCCCGCAAGCCAGGAATGACTCGTGAAGAATTGATTGGAACCAATGCAGGAATTGTAAAAGGTGTTTGCGAAAACATTTTGAAGCATTCTCCAAATGCAATTATCATTGTAATTAGTAACCCAATGGATACAATGACCTACTTAGCATTGCAATCAACTGGTTTACCTAAGCATAGAATTATTGGAATGGGTGGTACTTTAGACAGCGCTCGTTTTAAATATCAATTAAGCACTAAATTGGATTGTAGCCCTGCAGATTTAAATGCAATTGTTATTGGCGGACATGGTGATACAACTATGATTCCGTTAGTGAAGCATGCAACTTGGAACAGTATTCCTGTAACTAAGTTCTTAAGCGAGGACCAACAACAAACTATCATTAATGATACTATGGTAGGTGGTGCCACTTTAACTAAACTATTAGGAACTTCCGCTTGGTATGCGCCAGGTGCAGCAGGAGCGGCTTTAGTAGAAAGTATCGTGCGTGATGAAAAGAAATTATTTACTTGTTGCGTAAGCTTGAATGGCGAATACGGTCAATCTGATATTTGCTTAGGCGTACCAGTAGTAATTGGAAAGAATGGTTGGGAGAAAATTATTGAAATGGATTTATCTGCAGACGAGCAAGCAGCATTTAACAAGAGTGCAGAAGCAGTAAGAAATATGAATGACGTATTGAAGACTTTATAATTCAATCCCTTATTTGAAATAATAGTAAAGCCTCGCAATTGCGGGGCTTTACTATTATTTGTCTTTTATGAAAGACGTTTCATTTATGTCAAAAGAGGCTCCACTAAGAAATATAATACTGAATAGCCTTATCCGCAATAACACGCAAATTCTGCTGACGCATGCATCCGAAATGACCTTGTGGACATTGCTTGGTTCCGTAATTAGAACAGGGTTGGCAAGACATGTTTGGTACAATCGCATTATGAAACATTTCAACCGTGCTATTGCTCGATGCCGAATTAGTAATGGCATCTGACTCAGCGTAATAAGGTTCCACCTGTAATGCAGGTGAAGTAGCACCCCATATAGCAACTGTTTTTTTATGAAAAGCACAGGCAATATATAAGAAGCCAGTGTCATGCGATATAACGGTTTTAGATTGCTGTACTAGCAATGCGGACTCATGTAAATTGAACTTGCCACAGGCATTGTAAATTTTTATTGGGTCTGTTGTCGCAATTGCCAATCCTTCCGCTGCATCCTCCTTTCCTCCTATTAATATAATGGGGTAAGGTATAAGTGAACATAATTCTTGCAACTGATTCACTGGTAATTTTTTGGTCGCAAAAGAAGCTCCAATTACAATTGCCAGATATCCTGCCTGATGAGAAGTTGGAATATCACTTGCTTTTAATTGTACTTGTGCAGGAACAAAATAATCCATTCCCTTTCCGTCATTCACTACACCTAAGGTTTTTAAAGTATCCAAACACCTATCGGCTATATGCCTTTGCGGCATCATATTAATGTGCAACTTGGTAAGCAATAATTTCTGGAAAGACAATTTCTGATAGCTTAACGCTGGAACCCCTAATGCCTTCTTGATACGATAGGTTCTAAAATTATGATGAAGGTCTATGATATAATCAAAATTGAATTGCTTCAATGTTTCAATAGTAGCTGCAATGTCTTTATCAAAATAATGAAATTGGTCTACATAAGGATTCGCTTCTGTAACCGACTTCATGGAAGTCTTTGTTAAAAAATGAATCTCTGCTCCAGGTATTTGTTGTTTCGCACAACGAATAGCCGGTGTAGTAAATACAATATCTCCTATTGATGAAAAACGAATAAATAATAATCGCATAGTATGAAAGGGCTATGGAAGTGGATTGTCGTATTCTAAATAATCTAAGTCCTTGTGATAGGTCTCTTCCGTAAATATAAAAGCAACTATGGTAATGGACATAACTATAACCGCAGTTAATATGCCACTTTGCACAATAGTCCAACCAAGGCTTTTTTGTAAAATATCTAAGAATAAAAAATTAATTAATGGCAATGCACCGCGCACCATATTCGGAATGGTTGTTGCTGCAGTAGCTCTTAAATTGGTGCCAAATTGTTCGGCAGCCATTTGATTGAAGATAGCCCAGTAGCCAGTACTAAAGCCCAGGAATGCACAAATAGCATACATTCTTTCATCACTATTATTGTAGGCACTAAAAAATAGAATCATCCCTATTACACTTATGGAATAAAATACCAACAATGCTTTCTTTCGGCTTTTGAAATATTGACTTACATATCCAATTAATAAATCTCCTACTGCAATACCAACATAGGCAAACATCACAGAACGACCTGAGTCAATTAAATTAGTACCGTATAAACCTGTTGCAAATTTGTTACTGTAATTCACCATAACTCCTATAACAAACCAAGTAGGTAAGCCTATTAAAATTGCTTTGATGTATTTAGAGAAGCGTTTTTTGTCGGAAAAGAACATGAGGAAATTTCCTTTTACAATATTTGCCAACTTAGCAGATTCAAACATAAAGGACTCTGCCACACGTATTCGAAGGATTAATAAAAAAAATCCTAACACACCTCCAACTTGATAACATAACCTCCAGTCCTGTGTGTATTGAAAAGTAAAATAAGCAAATACAGCGCCAAACAATCCAATACCTGCAACCATAGAAGTTCCAATACCTCTTTTATTTTTAGGAAGCATTTCAGATACCAAAGTAATACCTGCTCCTAATTCACCCGCTAACCCAATGCCTCCCACAAAACGACAATAAGCATATTGGTCAACTGTTTGCACGAAGGAGGTTAAGATATTTGCGACAGAGTATAATAATATAGATCCAAATAATACTTTAAGTCTTCCTTTTTTATCACCAATAACACCCCATAAAATTCCGCCAATTAATAAGCCAGACATTTGCCAGTTAATAATATGGGCACTGTCCGCAATAATAGTTTCGGCAGTCGATCCTAAACTCATTACACTGGGCTGTCTGACAATGGTAAATAATAGTAAATCGTAAACGTCTACAAAATAACCTAATGCTGCAACAAAAACAGGCAGCGACAAAAGTCCTATTTGCTTATTGGTAGTCATAATTAATTATACTTTTTTTGAACGATGTGTCATTACTTTAATAATTACCGGAGCGGTAGTAATAAATACAATTCCTATCACTATCACTTCTAAATGCTTTTTTAAATCAAATTGAAAACGCTCTAGAATCCATCTTTGTAAAAAATGTCCTGCGCACAACATAGTGGATACCCATAAAATGCATCCTACTATATTGAAATACAAGAATTTTTTCTTGTCCATTTTAACAATTCCTGCAATGATGGGAGCGAATGTGCGTACAATTGGAATGAAACGAGCTATGACTATTGCACGTCCCCCATGTTTGTCATAAAATTCCTGCGCTTGTATTAAATATTTTTTCTTGAAAAATAAATTTTCATTCCATTCATACATTGCCGGCCCTACATTTTTACCGAACAGGTATCCCACATAATTACCAGCTATACCTGCAACTGCAATGAATATCATTATTATAAACAAATTAAGCCACTCATTATTTGACGCAAAAATTTCGGCAGCTAAGGGACCTGCATAAATACCTGCCACGAATAACAAGCTATCTCCGGGCAAAAAGAATCCAGCAAATAATCCTGTTTCAGCAAATACTACAAGCAATATTAACCACAAGCCACCATGTTCAATATAAAATTGAGGTTGTAATAATTGGCTCCAATGAAATGCTTCCAATAATGTAATCATCATAAATTATTTTTTAAGATTGGACAGGCTCTTCTAATGCGCCTTCCCATTTACTTACTACTGTTGTTGCCAAACTATTTCCTAAAACATTGGTTGCTGAACGGAACATATCGCAAAAATGGTCGATAGGTAAAATTAAAGCAATCCCTTCTGGAGGAATATGAAACATAGCACAAGTTGCAGTAACTACAACCAATGATGCACGGGGAACCCCTGCGATTCCTTTACTTGTAAGCATTAATACAATCAACATAGTTAATTGTGTCCCAATATCTAAATGAATACCATAAGCCTGCGCAATGGCCATACTAGCAAAAGTCATATACATCATACTCCCATCCAAATTGAATGAATATCCCAAAGGTAAAATGAAGGAAACGATTTTATCCTTACATCCAAAACGTTCTAATTCTTCCGTTAATTTAGGGAATACGGCTTCACTGCTAGTGGTACTAAATGCAATTACTAATGGAGTCGTTATATGTTTTAATAAAACTGGAACACGGTTTCTTAAAATCAAGTAGCCAACTCCCAATAACACTACCCATAACGTGCCAATGCCTATTAAGAAGTAAAGCAGGTATTTTCCATAAAAAATAAATATTGCTAAACCCTTTGTTGCAATAACTGCAGCGATAGCGCCAAATACACCTAAGGGTGCAAAATTCATTACATAGCCTACCATTTTCAAAATAATATGTGCAATGGTATCTAATGCTTTGATAAAACCTTTTGCAGGTTCTCCAATAGCTGCAGCCGCTACACCAAAGAAAATACTAAATATAACAATTTGTAGAATTTCGTTATTGGCCATTGCTTCAATCATGCTCTTTGGGAAAACATGCTCCACAAAATTGAGTACACTAAATGATTGTGTTTTACCCATCAAATCCTGAACACCAGATTTGTCCGAGGCGACACTTAAGTCCATTCCTTCCCCCGGCTTAAATAAATTCACTAAAACTAGCCCTATCAATAAACTCACTAAAGAGGCTGTAACAAACCATAACAAGGCCTTCCCACCTACTCTACCTACTGTTTTCAAGTCCCCTAATTTTGCTATACCCACTACCAAAGTAGTAAATACCAATGGGGCTATGATCATTTGAACCAATCTTAAAAAGATAGTGGTTAATAATTTTACGTTTTTTGAAAAGCTGTCAATGGTTGCTTGATCCTTCCCTTCATGAATGAAGTAACCTAATATGGCACCTGCCACCATGGCAATGACAATATAAAATGTGAGTTTGTTTGATTTTTTCATAGGACTATTAGATATGCAATATAAGACTTAACTGCTAAAATAGGACACCTTAAAACACTAGTGTTTTCTTAAAAAATGCATGTTTTTTTGCGAAAAAAGTGCTATTTTTCAACTTGTATTGAAATTGTTAATTCACCCTAAGTAGTGCACTTTTGTAGTTGACTACTTATTAACTGAAAACCATTAATATGAGTTTATTTAGAAAAAAAGATTTGTCGGCGATGTTGGCTCAAGCAGAAGATGGCGGAAAAGGCTTAAAACGTACCCTTGGAGCTGGTAACTTAATTGCATTAGGTGTTGGCGCGATTATTGGTGCTGGCCTTTTTGTAAGAACTGCTGCTGCTGCAGGACAGGCTGCTGGACCAGCCGTTACATTATCATTTATTGTTGCTGCTGTTGGTTGTGCATTTGCTGGATTATGTTATGCTGAATTTGCTGCTATGATTCCTATTTCAGGAAGTGCATACGCTTATTCTTATGTAACCATGGGAGAAACAGTAGCTTGGATTATTGGATGGGCATTAATTATGGAATATGCACTAGGTGCTGCCACTGTATCTATTGCTTGGAGTGAATATTTGAATAAACTGCTGGGTGGGCGGGTTCCATATGAATGGAGTCATTCCCCTTTTGAAAGTTTCACCGATACATTTGGCGTACTGCATCATGGAATCATGAATGCTCCTGCTTTGGTCATCCTATTGTTATTGACTTTATTATTAATTAAAGGAACACAAGAGTCAGCAATTGTGAATGCGGTTATCGTATTTATCAAAGTGGCAATCGTAATTATATTTATTATTCTTGGATGGCAATTTATTCGTCCAGAAAATCATACACCTTACTTGATTCCTGCAAACCAACCACCAGTTATTGATGCTGCTGGTAAAGTTATTGCGGACTACTCAGGCACCTTTAAACATGGCTGGGGTGGAGTATTAGGTGGTGCTGCAATTGTATTCTTTGCCTTTATTGGTTTTGATGCTGTTTCAACCGCTGCTCAAGAAGCAAAAAATCCTAAAAGAGACATGCCAATTGGTATATTAGGGTCTTTAGTGGTTTGTACGATTTTGTATATATTATTTGGTCACGTACTAACAGGTGTAGCAAACTGGAAAGACTTTGTTGATCCATTAAAAGGTCGTGAAGCTTCTGTAGCTTATGCAATTTCTACTTATATGACTGGATATGGTTGGCTAGCAACAGCAGTTACAGTAGCTATCTTAGCCGGTTTCTCTTCTGTAATTTTAGTAATGTTAATGGGACAGTCTCGTGTGTTCTTCTCCATGGCGAACGACGGATTATTACCTAAAGTATTTTCTGACTTGCACCCTAAATACAGAACACCTTACAAATCCAACTGGATTTTATTTGTCTTCGTAGGTGCTTTTGCAGCATTTGTTCCAGGAAGCGTTGCTGGTGACTTAACGTCATTCGGTACTCTATTTGCTTTCGTACTAGTGAGTGCGGGTATTTGGATTTTACGTAGAAAGTCTCCAGACATGGAAAGACCATTCAAAACCCCATTAGTACCATTGGTTCCTATCTTGGGTGCTGTTATATGTCTTGCAATGATATTTGCACTTGATGCTCAAACATTGAAAGTTGCATTTGCTTGGATGGCATTAGGTTTGGTTGTTTACTTCCTATATGGCAGAAGACATAGCAATTTGAACAAGTAGTTCAAGTTTTAAAAATATAGCTAGAATAGCCAGACCTTATTGTCTGGCTATTTTTTTTGTCCTATTTTTGCAGACCTTAAACAATGAAACTATGGGAAGGATTTTTGAAGTAAGAAAAGCAACTATGTTCAAGCGATTTGATCGCATGGCAAAGAATTTTACTCGTATTGGTAAAGAAATTGTAATTGCTGTTAAAGCATCTGGCCCCAATCCCGACGACAATCCTGCTCTAAGAAGATGTTATCAAAATGCAAGAAGTGTAGGTATGCCTAAGGACCGTGTGGAAGCAGCAATTAAAAGAGCAATGGGCAAAGACACTTCTAACTATGAAGAAGTATTATATGAAGGTTACGCACCCCATGGTGTGGCTTTATTAGTGGAGACTGCTACTGACAATCATGTAAGAACTGTTGCCAATGTAAAAAGTCATTTTAATAAAGGACATGGAGCAATGGGCAATAGCGGCAGTGTAAGTTTTCAATTTAAGAAAATGGGTGTATTTAGATTAAACCCAGAAGGCTTAGTGATGGACGATTTAGAATTAGAATTAATTGATCATGGATTAGATGAATTAGGGGAAAGTACTGACGACAATGGGAATTCTATTTTAATACTAAGATGTGCTTTCACCGATTTTGGAAGTTTACAAAAAGAATTAGAGGCAAAGAAGTTGAATGTAATTAGTGCAGAATTGGAGTGGATCCCAACTACAACAGTCCCTGTAACTGACGAACAAGCAGAGGACGTTAGTAAATTAATTGAAAGACTAGAAGAAGACGAGGACGTTAATAAAGTATTCCATAATATGGGATAGTTTTAAATGAAACATTTTATAACGATATTAATTATTTCAAGCTTAATGAATCCACCAAGATTCATTAAGCTTACAGATACTATACTTCCAAAGTATAATTATTACTCGCTTAGTGCTGATTTAAAAGTGGCGCCTAATTTTTATACTACCAAAACTGGCTTTTTTTGCAATACCGAAAGATCGCTTCAAAAGCAAACTAAAATTCCAATAAAATTTAGATTAGGATCGGTAGAACAGACTCAAAAATTGGAGGGCTATAACCTTTCTACTCTGCCATCATTTCCTTAACAACCTGTATCACTTCTTCGGTGTTTGGCTTAGAGAAATAATCACCATCACTAGCATAAGCAGGACGATGTGCTTTAGAACTTAAGGTCCTAGCTGCAACGTCTAACCAACGATAGCCGCCCTGTGTTTCAATCACCTGTTGATACATATAAGCACTTGCGCCACCTGGCACGTCTTCGTCAATAAATATAATGCGATTAGTCTTCTTTAAAGAGGCAACAATCATATGATTAATATCAAATGGCAATAAGGTTTGAACGTCAATGATTTCACAGTCAATACCCATTACTTGTAATCGCATAGCAGCGTCTTCAATAATTCTTAAAGTAGATCCGTAGGAAACAATAGTAATATCGGCTCCTTCTTTAATGATTTCCGGTTTCCCAAGAGAGACCGTAAAATCAGTAATATTTAATGGCATTTTTTCTTTCAAACGATACCCATTCAAGCACTCAATTAAAATAGCAGGGTCATTCCCTTTCAATAAAGTATTATACATCCCAACTGCTTGAACCATATTTCTTGGCACACAAACAAACATCCCTCTTAATGAATTTATAATCATGCCCATTGGAGATCCACTATGAAAAATTCCTTCCAAACGGTGGCCTCTTGTTCTAATAATTACTGGACTACTTTGCATTCCATTACTACGATAATGAAGTGTAGACACGTCATCACTTAATGTTTGCAAACCGTATAATAAATAATCTAAATATTGTATTTCCGCAATAGGCCTTAATCCTCTTATTGCCATGCCATGCGCTTGCCCCATAATGGATTGTTCTCTTATTCCTGTATCAAAAATTCGGTCTACTCCATGCTTTAATTGCAATCCCGCAAAGCCTTGGTTCACGTCACCAATATTTCCTAAATCCTCTCCAAATGCATAAACAGCAGGATTTATTTTAAACAGCTCATCAAAATAATGATTTAATATTTCATACCCATTTACATTAGCAGCATCGGCCGCGAATGTTGCTGGCACTATAGAAACATTCAAAGCACTCTTGGGTCCTTCATTGTACAAGTCCTTACTATAATATGGAGCCTGATGTTCATAATAGGCGGTTAAGAAAGATTGAATTGCTTTAGCATTAGGATGATGTGGAATTTTTTCAAGTACTAAATTGGCAGTTCTGAAAATATCTCTTTTTAAAGGTTCCTTATTCACTATCATTTCCTGCGTCAAAGATTCAATGCTAGCCAATTCTATTTCGTCTAAACCTACCTGCAGCAAGTTTGTTATTTCAATTACTTTTCCCTTAATAGGTGCAACATATTTATCCCATGCAGCTTGTTTAGCAAACCTAGCTTCTTGTTTAATTTGTGTCTCAAGCTGTTGCAAATCGTCTTCATTGGTTAGTTCATTTAATATTAACCAATCTCTCATTTTTTTATTGCAATCCCATTCACGCTCCCATTCTAGCCTTTCTGCAGACTTGTATCTTTCATGACTTCCACTAGTAGAATGACCTTGAGGTTGAGTAAGTTCTTGCACATGAAACACAACAGGAGTATGGGTTTCACGTGTGTACGCTATGCCAGCTTCGAAAGTTTCACATAAAGCGGCATAATCCCATCCTTTAACTGTATATATTTTTAGGCCGTTGGTATCTGGTTGTTTTTCTAGTCCTCTTAATGCTTCGGATATAGAACCTTTAGTAGTTTGTAATTTTGTTGGAACAGATATACCATAACCATCATCGTAAACAAATATGGCTAATGGCACTTGTAAAACTCCAGCCGCATTCACCACTTCCCAAAAATGTCCCTCAGAAGTACTAGCATCCCCGATAGTACAAAAACATACCTCATTACCTTCATTACTTAAATGGGAGAAAAGTGCTGGGAACTTTGAATTTCTAAAACATTTTGATGCAAAAGCTAACCCTAAACCTCTTGCCATTTGACCGGCTGTTGGTGCAATGTCAGCAGTTACATTATGACGATTAACTAAGTCATTCCATTCTCCATTTTTATTTACAAAAGGAGTAGCAAAATGCGCGTTCATGTTTTTGCCTCCACTATATGGGTCGTTTTCAATGTCGGAATATAATTGAGAAAAATAGTCCTCTACATTAGCCACCCCAATAGCAAACATGAATGTTTGATCTCTATAATAGCCACTTCTAAAATCACCTTTTTGAAAAAATTTGGCTAAAGCCACTTGTGTAATCTCCTTTCCATCTCCAAAAATTCCAAATTTAGCCTTACCAGTAAGTACCTCACGTCTTCCCAATAAACTCACTTCTCTACTTAATAAGGCTATTCGATAGTCCTCCAGTACAGAAGTTCGAAATGCTTCGAAAGAAAGCATGTCAGCAGAAGAAACGGCTTCTAAATTGGATTGCATATGGCAAAAATAAGGTTCAAAAAGCATAAAAAGAGTATAATTAGATAAAAACAGTTAATTAGCGATTTTTCAATAATTTAGCTTTTCAAAGATTAACTTATTATAATAACTACTTATATGAAAAAAATAGCGTTTTTACTAGCTTTTAGCTTGTTTACTGCAAGCTTGTTCGCACAATCAGAAATTAAATTTGAAAAGACAAGTCATGATTTTGGGAAGATAAAAAAAGGTATCAACAGGGCGGTGGTATTTAACTACATTAATACAGGAGCTAAGCCTGCTGTAATAGAATTTGCTCAAGCGGAATGTGGTTGTACTACCCCAGAATATAAACAAGACCCTGTATTAAAGGGTCAAAAAGGAAATATTAAAGTGACTTACACTGCTCCTTTTTCAGGTGTATTCAAAAAGAAAGTAACTGTAAAGTTTGCAGGTGTAAAAACCCCAATAGAACTTGAAATTGAAGGTGAAGTAATTTTAAAATAAGCATGATTCAAATTAGTCAACGTGGAATGAATATGCCTTCTTCTCCTATTAGGAGGTTGGCGGGATATGCTGATGCTGCAAAAAAAGAAGGGGTAAAAGTTTATCATTTAAATATTGGGCAACCTGATATTGAAACTCCTTCTATTATGATGGAAGCGGTTAGAAATGCAGATTTAAAAGTATTAGAATATACTGACAGTGCAGGTATATTAAGTTTCAGAAAAAAATTAGCAGACTACTATATTTC
>CALPWK020000033.1 GCA_943327245.2 Comamonas sp. lk
GATGTCTAATTTTCACCTCCTTAGGGCATTACGGAATGAAAGTGCTTTAGGAATTTTCGTACCTTCATGTATATGACAAGCAACATAATATTATTTGACGGGGTCTGTAATTTTTGTAATTCAGCTGTCAATATAGTTATCAAACATGACCAGAAGTCTGTGCTTAAATTTGCTTCACAACAATCAGTAATTGGGAGTAAATTACTGGCAAAATGCAATATAACAGAAAGTAATATGAATTCTATTGTACTTATACAAGGAGATCAGGCTTACTTCAAAATGGACGCTGTTATACGTATTTGTGAATTGATTTCTGGATGGCCTCGCATTTTTATTATTTTAAAATATTTGCCAATTTCATTTGTGAACTATTTTTACACATTGATTGCGAATAATAGGTACAGTATATTTGGCAAAAGGAATGAATGTATGATACCTGATAATAATATTAGGGCTAGATTTTTATAACAAACCCTTTATAAAATCTTAAGTTTGTATCCGTAATTCGGAAAGTGTTAGTGTTAAATACTACAATTAAAATTATTAATTTCTATAATTGGAGCTTATTTATGAATGATCAAAATAGCAATACCTCAGCTAACGTATCCATTGTTAATTATGAAGAAAAGTATCAGCAAGCTTTTCGTACTTTAAATGTAGAGTGGATCTCTAAATATTTCAAGATGGAAGAAGCTGACTTTAAAGCGCTAGACAATCCAGATAGTTATATATTGAAAAAGGGCGGACATATATTGGTGGCACTGCTAGACAATGAGCCTGTTGGAGTTTGTGCGCTAATTAAGATGGACGACGAGCTATTCGACTATGAATTAGCTAAGATGGCAGTAGCGCCTAAAGCGCAAGGCAAAAGAATAGGATGGCAACTTGGTAATGCTATTTTAGACAAAGCGAGATCGCTTGGTGCTAAATGTATTTTTTTAGAGAGTAATACAATTTTAGCCCCGGCTATTAATATGTATTACAAACTTGGTTTTACAAAAGTGGAAGGTCGCCCGTCACCATACGAAAGGGCTGATATTCAAATGAAGTGTATTGTATAGTTCGTCTTAACGTGAAAATTATTTCTTCTAGAAATTAATCACTTTGTTTTTTTCCATATTATTTATAATAAGATCGCTATACTCATGTGCTAATTGTTCTGAAGAATTTGGATTGAAGGACTCTGTTTGTACGGAATAGATTAGCTCCTTTGTTTTCATGTCATATAGATTGCTTTCCCAAAAATATTTTTTATCATAGGTGTAATAGCCAGGGGAATATATCCTAGCTGTCATTGTATTATAATAACCCCAAAAATGATGGTGATACATTATATATGGTGAATAATATACTCGAGCTGGGACATAATATTTCTCTTTTGTCTTATTTAATAATACTATAGTTAATACAGCGTCCACTCCGGTGCCTTGTAATCTATTAATGACGGTATCCTCACTTAAATTCCTAAATGCCTTAGGTCCATATATGTCTATGGCTGCTGCTGCATTTTGACCCTTTTCCCTCAGTCTATCAACTAGCTCTCTTTCCATCTTTTCTTTTGACCCCCAAGTTTCAGTTCCATTAATTCCCACTACCATAATCTTATTGTATTTCTGCGCTTGTATTTTTTGTGATAGCCATGAGTTCGTGATTTTGGAACTTGTACATGCACTCAATATAAATAAGGTAATGCATATTAAAAAAATATTAAAATTTTTCATAAACATATATTGTAAGATAAAAAAACAGGGCAAGCTCTTGCAAACTTGCCCCGAAATGATAGATACAGTTATATGCTTTTTATAACCTTTATTCTGTATTTATCTAAATTTTTTCAGCCTAGTACTTGTCGCTTTACGTAGTCATTTTAACTACTTTTCGGTTAGTCAGTTTATTGTCTTTTAAAACAGTTATGTCTGAATATCCTTTCGTCAAATTACTGGCTGAATAATCTGTAGTGAAAGTACATTGACATTATACTAAATACAATGACGATGGTATTATTCGTATTTGATTGTAGTCAACTAATAATTTCTATGTTACTAATATTTTCTACTTTTTATAACTCATTGCTTCTGGTAAATAAGTCTTTATTTTTTCTATTCTAGTCTCATCTGAAGGATGGGTACTTAAAAATTCTGGTGTTTTTTGACCAGACGATGATTGTTGCATTCTTCCCCAAAATGCAATGGCTTCATTTGGGTCATAGCCTGCTATGGCAGCCCATATCAATCCAAACCTATCTGCTTCTAGTTCTTGCTTTCTTGAAAACGGCAACATGATTCCAATTTCTGAACCTACACCATATGCCTTCATAAATAGATCCTGGGTTTCAGCTGGCTTTTTGGACAAGGCGGTTGATAATGCAACACCACCCAATTGTTGAATCATGGATTCACTCATTCTTTGATTGCCGTGTTGTAATAATGCGTGAGAAACTTCATGACCTATTACAATAGCTAATGCATTTTCGTTTTTGGCATATGGCAGGATACCCGTATACACCACAATTTTACCTCCTGGCATGCACCATGCATTGATAGCACTGTCTAGTACTAGGTTGTATTCCCAAGCAAATCCGCTAAGGGCTGACTTATTGTTCTTGTCTGAATAATATTTTTCTACTGCAGCAGCTATTTTGACTCCAACTCTTTGAACCATTAATGCGCTAGCGTCCTTGGATGGAGTAATTACGGCATGAGCTTTAATAAACTCCTTATACTGTCCAGCAGACAAGGTTTGTAATTCAGTTTCGGATACTAACGAAAGCTGACTCTTTCCTGTTAATGTGTTTGTTGAACAGCCCATTAAAAGCAGCGGAATTGCTGTTAGATACAGCATAGTCTTCTTTATCATTATTTAAATGTTTAATTTTTTCAAAATATGGATTCTAACTTCTTGCAAAGGGTACCCTTTCAAACAAAATTGGTACTAATATAAGTTCTCAATTTAATTGTCCATTTAGTAAACATTTTGTCTTTAAAGATGTTATTATAGAAAATTCGATATATGTCAAATTACTTGGTAATAGGAGGGTCTTCAGGAATTGGTCAACAACTTACGGATCAATTAGTGCAAACAGGTCATAGAGTGTATGCAACTTTTAATTCACATGCCACGCATTCTGACAATCCTAACTTGAGTTTTCATCCTTTAAATGTTTTAGACGAATCTATTTCTCTTGATTTCCTTCCCGATACCATTGACGGTGTTGTTTATTGTCCAGGTGCCATAAGTCTTCGACCTTTTGTAAGAATTAAGCCTGAGGAATTTATTGCAGACTTTAATCTTCAAGTAATAGGAGCTGTTAAAGTCATTCAAGCTTCCTTAGCCAAGTTAAAATTAGGTAATAATCCAGCTATTATTTTATATTCTACCATTGCAGTTCAAATGGGATTAAATTTCCATACTCAGGTGGCTATTTCTAAAGGTGCTATTGAAGGTTTAACAAGATCATTGGCTGCCGAATTAGCGCCAACTATTAGAGTGAATTGTATAGCACCCTCATTAACGGATACTCCATTAGCAGCAAGTTTATTAAATAGCGAACAGAAAGTAGAAGCAAATGCCTTAAGACATCCATTAAAACGTGTTGGTGCAGCAAGTGATATAGCAAATATGACGGAGTTCTTATTATCTGATAAATCTACCTGGATTACTGGTCAAATTTTCCATGTTGATGGAGGAATGAGTAGCGTTAAGTTGTAGATTTGTATAATAAGTAACAAATACAATGGATGTTAAAAAGGCATATGATTCTTGGGCTAACCAGTATGATAGCAATGAAAATAAAACACGCGACTTGGAAGCAAATGCTTTAAAAGCAACACTTGCAAACCATATATTTATTAATTGTTTAGAAATTGGTTGCGGTACTGGCAAGAACACTGCTTGGTTACACAGCATTGCTAGTAATATCACTGCAATAGATTTATCAGAGGAAATGCTTGCTAAAGCTAAAGCCAAAATACAATCTGATCATGTTCATTTTGCTATCGCAGATATTACCAAGGATTGGGATTTCGTTAGTCATCAATATGACTTAGTTACTTTTAGTTTAATGCTTGAACATATTGAAGACTTAGGAGCCATATTCAAAAAGTTAGCTAATTCGGTTGTAGTAGATGGATATGTGTACATTGGAGAATTGCACCCCTTTAAACAATATACAGGCTCAAAGGCGAGATTCGAAACTGAAAATGGATTGGAGATTGTAACTTGTTTTAATCATCATATTTCAGATTTTACAAATGCAGCTACAAATAATGGATTTGCTTTAGTTAGTATTAACGAGTTTTTTGACGATGATGATCACGGACAAATCCCTAGAATTTTAACCTTACTACTTCAGAAAATCTAAAATTCAAGAATTTTTATTTTATATAGTCTTGGAAATATGATCTAATACTTGAAAAGCAGTTTCGGCCATTTTGTTTCCCTTATTATCTAATAAAGGATTAATCTCTGTAAATTCTATGCAGCATACCTTCTTGGTTGCTACAAATTGATCAATTATTTTCATAATTTCTTCAGCTTGAAACCCAATAGGGACTGGTGTTCCAGTTCCATAAGAAACGCTGTCGCAATCCATGGAATCCACGTCAAAGGAAATATAAATTATATCGCAATCCTTTAATTGATCTATTGCTTCTTGCACACAGATTGCTAAATTTCTAAATCTTACTTCTTCAACTTTATAATGTTTAATACCTGCTGCTTCAATTAATTGTGCTTCTGCAGTTTCATAGTCTCTTAGCCCAAAGAAAATTAAATGCTCGGGTTTCATCTTTGGGCCAAGAATACCAATATTTTTTAAATTATTCCAATGTGTAATTGTGGCTGAATTAGGTTGGTTTATTTGGCAAGCTAAATTATCATTACCCAAGGCAGCTGCCAATGGCATGCCATGAATATTGCCTGAAGGAGAAGTGTAAGGAGAATGTAAGTCTGCATGAGCGTCTAACCATATTACACCCATAGTTTTGTTAGGGTAGGCTGCTTTGATACCACTCAATGTTCCTAAGGCGGAGGAATGATCTCCTGATAAAACAATAGGAAAATAGCCTGCTTCTAAATTAGTTTTAACCGCATTGGAAACTCGTTCACATTGCTCCACTACATTTTCAATTCTTTTAGCAAAGTTGTTAGTGTTCTTATTGTAAATTGTTTCATTATGCGTTTCAACGTCCTCGTATAAGTGTTTATTAAAAAAGTCGTTTCCTGCATTTATGGCAGCAATCTCAATTGCATCCACCCCCATATCGGACCCTCTTGTCCCAGCGCCAATATCCGATCTATTTTTAATAATTTTTATTTCCATATGTCATGGCTTTTTCAGCCTATTTTATCAACTATTCTATACCTGGTTGTTTTAAAACAAAATGTTCGTCAGCTTTTGCTTTGTCTACCATTGTTTTAACGTCTTTCAAAAGTTGTTTTGCATCATATACCACACCGTCTTTGATTGTATACTTTACACCACCTACTCTTTTAGTTTCTCCGTTTTCGTTCAAATGTATTGCACCTGTGCCATATAATACTTGCAAGTTTTTCAAAGGATTTTGATCTACTAAAATAATGTCTGCCAATTTACCTTGTTCAACAGTGCCCAGGTCTTTTTCCATACCCAAAGTTTGTGCAGCGTTTAAGGTTGCAGAACGAATTACTTCTAATGGATGGAATCCAGATTCTCTCAATAATTCAAGTTCTCTAATAAAGCCAAATCCATAAGTTTGATATATAAATCCGTTATCTGAACCAGCAATTACCCGCCCACCTCTGTTCTTATATTCATTAATAAATGTCATCCATAATTTGTAATTGTTTTTCCACTCCACTTCCTGCTCGGTACCCCAGTCAAACCAATAAGAACCATGTGAGTTTCTGCTTGGTGCATAAAAGCGCCACAAAGAAGGTAAGGTATAGTCTTCATGCCATTCTGCTCTTCTTGCTCTCATTAAATCTCTATTCGCTTCATAAATAACAAAAGTTGGGTCTAAAGTAAAATCTAAGGAAATTAATTCATTCATTACTTTATTCCATTTTTCAGAATAAGGAGCAGCAGCTTGTTTCCATAATTTACCTGCATTCTCAAATCTGCTTTGTTCATTTGTATAATTATAATCTAATGGAAAATCTTGAACTGTTTTATTTTCAAACAAAGCTTCAGGCAAACCATACCAATGTTCCATACTTGTCATGCCGGCTCTTGCAGAATTTAATACATTCCATCTTGCAACATCAGTCTGTGCATGGTGTGCGCAGCTTCTTAATCCAAGCCTTTTATTTTCTTTAATAGCAGCTTCCATTACCTCTGGAGACGCGCCAAAAAATTTAATACCATCTGCACCATTTTTTGCATTTTCGTCTACCCAATCAATGGCATCTTGTTTGGTAATAATGGGTTTTTTAGCCCCTTGTCCAAAACCGGTATATGCATATATTCTTGGAGCAATTATTTTATTATCGGCACTTCTTTTCTTTTCACTTAAAACCCATGACAATCCATTACCTGCAGATACATCTCTAATGGTTGTAATGCCATGAGCCATCCATAGTTTATATACATATTCCGCAGGAGTCCCTTGTTCTACTCCGCCAATATGAGTATGCATGTCAATTAATCCAGGCAATGCAAATAAACCATTTGCATCTAACTCTTTACCGTTAGTCGCCAAAATAGGTCTTCTTTTTGGGTCTATCTTAGTGCCCTCGGCACCAACCACTACTATTTTGGTAATTCTATTATTTTCAATTACAATATCTACTGGTCCTATGGCAGGTGCTCCTGTACCATTAATCAAGGTCACACCTCTTATTATAAGCTGTGTATATGGCCCTTCCCCTTCATTTCTATCCGGTGCTGGCTTGATTTGAGCACTCAAGTTGAGTGTCAATAAGCATATAATAATTAAGTGTCCAATGCGTAGTTTAGTATACATATACGGTGGTTTTATACCTAAACTTACGAATTCTTGTTTATCCATTCATCCCTTTTTTATACAATTTTAGCCACAAGCTTTTAACTTTAAGTCAATAATGAATGAATTATGAGATTATCTAAATCTGCTTTACTATTTACATTGTCAATGGGCCTGTTAAATATGACAATAGCTCAAGCCAATATTGAACATATTGATAGTTTGGCAGGGAGGTTTATTAAAAATTTAAGAAAGGATTATAGCGAGAAAATTTTGCTACAAACTAATAAGTCAGTATTTGTTGCCGGTGAGGAATTGTGGATGAAAGCGTGGGTGATAAATAATTTGTCACATAAGTTTTATAAACATAGCCAAACCTTATATGCTGATATTGTAAATGAACATGATGCAGTTATTTCTCAAGTATTACTGAATCTTCCATCAGAAAAAACCGAAGCGAGCATTAAAATTTCAGAATCGACGCAGGAAGGGTACTATTGGCTAAGATTGTTTACGAATAATATGATTAAAAACGACACATCATCAATATTAGTGGTGCCATTATATGTAGTCAATCCAAAAAAACCAATTTCAAGTGCCGACAATTTAGCTGAGAATAGCGCAATTTTAAATACAGTAGCAGTTCAAAAACCAATCAATATCAATGAGGCTCCATCGCTACAATTGTTCCCTGAAGGAGGATCTATTATTGCAGGAACCAATACGGTTATTGGTATTAAAGCTACTGATGCTCAAGGAAAGCCAATTGGGCTAGAGGGGTATATTTCAGACAGCAAGGACAATACTATAGAAACCTGGTTTACGACAGACACAAAAAGTGGATTAGCAAAAAGTAGCTTTTTCGTTTCTAAAAGTCATAAGTATTTAGCGAATGTTAAGTTTAATAATAAGATATTAAGTTGGCCTTTGCCAGAGGTAAATCATTACACAAGTCAGATTTCCATTAAAGACGAAAGCCCTAATTATATAAAAGCAATTATTTCTCAAGGTGATTCTATTTACAAGAAAGGAGGAACTACTTATTTATTAGGCATAAGCCGCGATAGTCTTTGTTTTGCGAGTGAAGGCAAGGATATGTATGAGATTAGTATTCCTAAAGCAAGCTTTCCGACAGGCATGTCAAAATTGATATTATTTAATGAAAAGAAAGAGGTAGTAAGCGAAAGGGCTATTTATATAAATAAAGAAAAAGAAGAATTGTTTATAAATACGAATAAACAATTTTATGGCAAGCGTGATTTTGTAAATGTTAATATAATGAGCGGAGATACTTTAGTTCATCCAACATTAGCAGCTTTGTCTGTAACTGTTACTAACGACTCATTAGTAAATGACGAAGCAGGATATTATACCAATACAACCATAGTGAACTTAGATAGTAACACGAGCATTAGACAAATACAATTATTAACTCAGCCCTTCAAATATATAGGTCAGGTGTATGCTAAGTCAAATGAGATAGATGAGATAGAATACCAGAAACTAATTTTACCTACAGACACTACTATTACAGATATCAAGGGTAAAGTGCTAAATAAGAAAGGGGTGTTAATGCCTAATAGACTTATTACCCTTTATGCAAAAGGGAAGGTTAATTTATTTGATGCCGATACTACTAATAGTATTGGAGAATTTAAGTTTAGACTTCCCACTATTGTTGACAGTATCCCTTTTACGCTTCAAGTATCAACATTAAAAGGCACTAAATTAGACGAGAAAATTGTGATGGAAACAAGTTCTCCATTTCCATTATTAGTTACTCCAACTTCTTTTAAACAAAAACATAGTTTACAACAAGTGACTACATTGAAGAAAAATCCTTACTTGGATAATATTGCATTTGGAACTGGAAAGGAATGGCTGCAAATGGTTACCGTTAAATCTTCTATTAAAGCGAATAGTTATAATACTAGTAAAAGGGTAAGTAATTTCTCCCAAATTTTAACAGGAGAGGCGATACAAAAACTAGGAAATACGGACGCTGGGAATGCATTATTAACTATTCCGGGATTACATTTAAGAGCCGGGTTTTTGACCCTAGGTGGTGTAACCTCATTTACAGTAAGTGCTAAAGATGAGCCACTCTTAGTCATTGACGGAGTAATGATACCAGGGGGTGATGGGCCATCCAATCAAGACGCAAATACTTCAGATGCTGGTCCAGTTTTCAATAGTAGCCCTTTATTGGCAGAAATTTCTAGAATACCAATTGACATGATTGATTTTGTGGAAGTACTTAAAGGCCCGGAAGCTGCTTATTACGGAACTAGATCAACAAATGGTGTTATAATTATTAATACACACCGTTTTTCTAATTTTAGAAATAAAATAGAGAGTTATGGTATCTTAATGTATTACCCAAAATCTTATCATATTGCTCCTTTATTCACTGTTCCTGATTATGAAAACCTTTCAATTAAAAATGGCAAATTCAATGATCTAAGATCTACTATTTATTGGAATGGCCATTTATATACAAGTCCTACTGGGAAAGCAGCTATTTCATTTTACACAGGTGATGCATTAACAACCTACACAATTGCAGTGCTAGGACTTACTTCAAGCGGTGATATTATTTATAAAAAACAAAAAATAGTAGTTCAATAGTAGATTGTTAAAAATTATTGAACAACTTCAAATGGTACTAATACAGTTCCGGCTTTTCCCTCTTTGTTATTGCCTTGGATACTTAGAATGTATTTGCCTGGCAGGTCGGCACTAAATGTTTTAATAGTTTTAAGGCCACTTGAATTTATGTCAATATTGGGAGTCCATTGTATAGTTGATCTAAAATCAGGCACACTACTTTCTTTTTGTTCTGCAGTAGCGTAAATAGGTGAATGAAAATCTCTTTGTTTCTGTAATCCAGAATAATCGAAAAACGAGTTAGATGCGATTAAGGTTTCGTCTTCGATTCTACCATTATAAGTGATAAAATTAATAATACCATTAAAACTCATATTGCCATAATAATAGGTACGCATAACAACATCAATTTTTTTAATTTTTAATGGGTCATAATCCATTAGATTATTTACGTTAAAAATAGGCACTCCGTTTAATAGAACTAAAGGTCGATTTTCAAAAAACTGCTTTTGTTCTTCATCATATACATTCATTACAAATAACCCTTTCTTTTTGGTAAGTGAAATTGGAGTAACGTATTCTCGAATCACTTCCTCTAATGTCGAGAACCTAACAAAATTATCTAACAAGTATGTCCTGTCTGCCTTAAAATAGAAAGAACTGGTATCAAAATTATAGGTCCTTAAATTGTGTAGCTTTGCGTTTGAATAATAATCTTGCACTTCAAGGTTAATATGACGATCCAATAACAATGCTTTGTTAATACTATCTCCCATTAAGATATTATTAGGGGTACTTCTTTTAAGGAAAGGATCGTCAATGATAATTTTAGAAATTTGACTAAATTCATTATCTGCTTGAACAATGATTTGCCCCTCATTATATAAATTAGGCATTTCGAATTTAAAATTGCCGTTACGGTCACTTAAACTTGTTTTAAATTGAGTAGTAGTTCCAGGTACTGAACAATAAAGAAAAGCTTCACTTATTGGTTTCTGCGTATTTGAATTCAGGATAGTACCAGTAATGAGATGTCCAGCATATTCAGGTAAAAACTTTATTGATTTAAGTAGGTTATTAGACGTTTGTCCCGTATAATCTTGAATACTTAAAGAATCTACGTTTTGCAATTCATCAAGTTGATAAATTGACATGGACAAATTTGCAGCAGTTGGTTTACCTGCTAGGTCCTGAACATTAATAGTAATATTCATTTCATCCCTAGTGGTATAAGTTTTATTAATTGCTACTCCTAATTGTAAACTACTTGGTTGATTTAAAATTATATTCTGGTTTTCTCGAAATCTAATATCTTTTACTTCTTTTCTAATTTTGGTATTATATAGCGAAATTCTTTTTTCGAAAAATATTTTTGCAGTTTCATTCTTCATCCAATTAGTATACGCCCTTATTATATAAACTCCTGAAGGTAAATTAGCTGGAAAATTTAAGTAACCATCTCCTTTGCCGTCTTGCAGTGCAATTTTTTCTTGTAATACCGGCATATTATTATCATCAATAACTTCCACATAGGCTACCTTACTAATACTAGAAGGCAGGTTGGTGGAAGTTTCCGTATTATATATTTTAAACCAACCAATTTCTCCGGACATGTAGGTGGATTTGTCGGTATGCAAATACATGCTTTCTGAGCTATAATTTTCATTGTGTATTTGACCAAAAGTGTAATTGCAAAAACAAATTACTGTAATCAAAGTCACACACTTTATTAATGTTTTCATATTTATTTATTTTTCAGGCCAAAATGATGGTCTACTACTTGTTCCTCTTAGTTTACAATCCACACAGGTTGGGGGCGCTACATAAAATGAAAGGATAGAAGTAAAGCTTTTAGCAACATCGGTTGGAGTTAATCCACCAGCATTAAAGTTAATACTCTCACTATTATTTTGAACCTCTTTTAAATAGCAGGAGGATATGGATGTATTCCAGTCCTTTAGTTCATTATTTTTAATAAAAATTCTTTTGCTTTGAATATTACAAATATTAATGTAGCCAATTACGGGTTCTTTAGAGTCATTAATATTATGAATATTACTATTTAATTCAGAAGGTTGTGCATCAAATACGGAACCAGTACCTTCTGTATTCTTCTTCATACGTTCTAAGAACTCGTAAGCGGATTTGCTTAAACTATATTGTTTCACTTTTATACTATAATACACACTCAGCTTCCAGGAATTAGGGTATATATAGTGTAGCGGCAACTCGATTTTATCCTGACTTAAACTTGCACTAGATCCTAATATAATATTAGTGGAGGGTTCTGTCTTCCAGCATTTAAACATACTTGTATCGTAAGAATAATTTAAAGAGTCACGGTAGGCCAGCTTATAAAAGCGACTTCCATTTACAAGGGATTCATTTACCTTCAAGTATGATTTATAGGGGGAATGAAATTCAAATGTTTCGCTAAAATCCCACTGATAATATTTTGATTTGCCAGTAGGGTCTTGGGTATTAACATAAAACTGAACACCTTGATTTTCTATTTTCCAATTAATTGCATCTATACTTGGATTTGAATTCACTTCTACAAAATCAGAGACGTATTGTTTATTATCTTTGGTAATAATATTAATTCTGTATTTCTTATTTATATTTAAGCTTAAAGCGTCCTTGGTGTAATGTCCAATACTGCTTTCTGCTAATGTAAAAAAGGTATTATCCTCACTCTCAACTTTTACAATTGCACCCTGCTCTAAATGAATACTCCTATCGTTTAGGTCTCCGCTTCTGCTTAATGTAATGACAGTTGAATCCTGCCCATTATTAATATTTCCCTCTACTACTAAATAGCCTGTTGCTGGCGAAGTGTAGGGTGAAATGTATTTCTCCTTGCATCCAAAAAGCAAACTTATTAAAATAATGTAATGTATATTTTTCATGCTTTTATTTAAATCTTATATTAAAATTAATATAGGGAATAGCGTTTCCAAATATGGAAAGTTTATAACCATTTATATTTCCTTCTTCGGCCACATAATAAACAGAGTATGGATTTTTCCTTCCAGTTAAATTATATACTCCAATAGTCCATGAATTATGTGTTAGTTGATTAACTTTATGATTGCCTTCTATATTCATAGAAAAGTCGGTTCTAAAATAATCTGGAATTCGGTATGCATTTCTTTCAGCATATAAGGTTCTTGAAGATCCTGCATAATTAAATACTCCAATGGGCAAAGTGATGGGTCTTCCGGTACTATAAGTTCCATTTAAAGAAATACTAAATCGGTGACTAAATTTATAGTTCCCTATTATAGTAACGTCATGTGGCTTGTCATAATTGGCTGGGTAGGTTTGCCCTTTATTAATTAATTCGTCCATATTGGGGTCATTCATTTGTAAAAGTATCCTTGACCAAGTATAGCTAATCCAGCCATTTAATTTACCTGTTGTTTTCTTTAATAAGAACTCTACACCATAAGCCTTACCCTTTGTCCCTATTACGTCAGTTTCTATATGCTGGTTCATCACTAAAACGGCACCACTTTTATAATCTAAGTAATTGGCAATATTTTTATAATATACTTCAATAGATGTTTCAATCGTATTTGACTTTAAATTTTTATAAGCTCCAATGGATATTTGACTTCCAATTTGCGGTTTTATATTAGGATCACTTAGTTTCCAAATGTCTGTAGGTGCCATTGCGGTCGTATTTGACAAAGAATGTATATACTGTCTTTGAGTATTAAAGCCTGCCTTTAATGACAGCGTCTCGTCAACTACATATCTCAATGCTAATCGATATTCGGGTCCGCCATAAGTCTTTATGAGCGCTCCGTTGCCATAATTAGTGATGCCTGTACTATTAAACTCGGTTTTAGGCAAACCATTTGCGTAGTTACTTATTGGCTGAGGCCCTAAATAATTAAACATGGATAATCTGAGTCCTGCGTCTAATTTTAATGCACTAGTGATAGTGTAATGGTCACTCAAAAATAGGGCTGATTCAAGTGCTTTTTCTGCGTCAACAACTTTTTTTACAATTAAGGAAGCTGCAGAAAGTGGGGTATAGGTTCCAGGTTCTAAATCATACATAATTGTATTCAACCCAAAATCAAAACTATGCTTATTGTTTAGCACATAATTAAACTGAGCTTTAGCAAATTTTTGATTGATATTGAATTTTAATTGATAAGCATTTATAGGTATTTTACTACTTGAAATATTGTATTCATATCTATCTAGTCCAGCAGTAAAAATGCCATAAAATTTATTAGTATAAAAATGCTTTAATTTAATGGAGAAATTTTTATTTGCGTATCCGTATATCGTATCCGAATTTAAATTGAATCTATCAGCACTTAAATAGCCGTTAATGTATAAAGTATTCTTTTTATTAATTTCATTATTAACACTAAGATTGAGATCATAAAATGAAGCACTACTATGTTGATACTGGTCCGGTAAAACATTAAATAACCAATTTGAATAAGTACTTCTGCCACCTAGGATAAAAGAAGATTTATTCTTTTCAATTGGGCCTTCTATATTTACTCTACTTGTAAGCAAGCCTATTCCAGCGGATCCCGTAAAGTTCTTTTTATTCCCCTCTCTACTATTTATGTCTAATACAGAAGCAAGTCTTCCGCCAAACTCTGCAGGAATGGCTCCTTTATATAGCTCCACATTTTTTATTACTTCAGGATTAAACGCTGAAAACATACCAAAGAAATGAGTGGGGTTGTATATGGTCCCGTCATTAAAGAGAATTAAGTTTTGATCTGCGGCGCCACCTCTCACATTTAAACCGGTACTAGCTTCACCGACGGTCTTTACACCTGGCAGGGTAGTGACTACTCTAAGTATGTCAGATTCTCCAAAAACTACAGGGACTTGTTTGATAGACTTAATGTCAATTTTCTGAACCCCCATTTGAGTGCCTCTAATATTGCTTATTTTTTGAGTAGAGATAACTACCTTCTTCAACGACATCACCGCAATAGCCATTTCTACATTCATTTTGCCATCTCCATATACAAGCAACTGCCTTTTAATATCTCGCATCCCAATACTTTGAATATTGAGCAACTGTTTACCTTTTGGCAAACTAATGGTAAAGTATCCATATTGGTCTGTTACGGTTCCAACTTTTGGCTTTTCAATATATACGGAAGCGCCAACAATTGGTTCGCCGGTCTTTATGTCTTTAATATTACCAACTAGGGTTGCTGTATTGGAACTATTATTATTTTTCTCACCTATTTCGTATATTTTTTTGTCAATACTATTTTCATTGAAAGTATTATTAATAACTGGTTCGTCTGCAAGTAATGTATTTGAATTTACTGATTTATTTTTTTGAATAGTTATGCTATCAGACAGGCTTAAATTTAATGCCTTGCCTTTAGTTAAGAAAATATCATTATGCATACCCATTGCATAATAAAAATCCGTACTTAAAAAGAATTGGTCTAGTACATATTTTATTGGTTGCTGTTTTATAGAAATACTAATCGATAAATCTTTGAATTCTTCTGGGTTATAATAAAAACGGTAACCAGACTGGATTTGTACTTCAGAAATAAATGTTTTAAAGCTAGCTTGCTTTAAATTGACAGTAATTAACTTTGGAATATTAGATTGTGCATTAGTGCGAAATGCACAAAAAAAGCTTAATGCCAATATGCCAATAATAATGCTATTTCTTTTTTTACTTTTATAATTGGTCATAATAGCTGGCTACTTTTAATATATAGTTTTCTGGATCCTTTCTGTACTTGAATCCTAGGCCTTTTACAAAATTTGCAATTTTACCTTTCTTGTCTCTAAATAAGTTTAATAAATCTTTTTTATTTTCAATTGTATAATATCTATTTTCTTTTTTTATAAAGTATATGCTACTTGCCTCAAAACGCCCCAGTAGTTCATTTACATTTATTATTGCTTCCTTCTTCGTTTTAATATACTTAGTTAAAAACTTTACTTTGCCGTCAAACATTAAATTGTAAAATCCACTATTAATAGAACTTGCTTGTGGGCTATCTTGTTTTAATCTAATAAAAATTTTATCTTCTAAAATAAATTTTTCTATTTTCTCATTGATTAATTGAATACGATGATTGCTATCTTGAAATATAATAGCGTCAGCTACTAAGTCATATTGGAATTGAATATTTTCGAATTTAACATGGTCGTATACAATCTGCCCTTTTTGTAATGCGTCAGTAGTATAAAAAGGGTGTCCTTCCTTAAAATAATTTGGGTAACCTAAATACTTAGTTCCATTTAATATTGCAGACTGGTCTCCAATAGTATTGAAATAATAGGAAACTGTATTTTCTTGTTTATTAAGTTGTGCATTGGCGTTACTATATATAACAAGCGCTATATATAGTAATAAACTGCAGGCATTGAATCGCATATGGTATAACAAAAGCTTTATTACTTTTGCGTGTATTCAATTTAGGCCTTTTTCTTTCTAAAGTCTAAGTTATTGAAGAAACTTATTTTAATGGCGTCAATTGACTTGAACTTATTGCCAGCACTTAATTGTTGATATGATTTAGTAAAGCCAAATTGTATGAAATCCCGCTTGCTAGTATAAAAGAAAAACCCGGCAAAAGCTCTATTTTGATCAAATACATTGTAAACAATATTTTTTCCAAAATTTAAGTATATTTCATTAGTGGCAACCAATGAAATAGCCCCTTTTTGATATTTACGTTTGGTGATTGGCAGTTGACTGAATACATTATATCTTAATCTGTAACTAAAGTCATAACCACTACCCAATGTAGTGTTGTTTAACACTTTGGTTTTAAATCTTTCTTCTAACCTAATCCAACTTGACCATTTGACACTACCTGTTTTAGCTTGCCATTGAATCATTTGCCATGGTCTATATTCAGGAACAATCATTGTTTTGCCGTCAGTAGGATGTAAGTCAACATGAGTGAATGCCGCGGTTAATTTTATGGTTTCATTTGGATAATAAATAAGACCTAATGTTTTTTCAATAATATCAGTATTATTGAAAAAAGCATCTTTGGTTTTGACTTGATAATCCGCCCAAATTCCCCATTTGTCAGTAAATCTTGAGGTATTATTATAAGACATCCATATTTGATTGTCGCTTTGAACCTGTTTGATTTGAGCGCTTAGCATAAAAGGAGAAAAAATAATACCAATAGTGAATATTTTTTTAAAAAACATTAATAGGCTTTAAAGAGTATGAAAAAATGAGCGTTTTAAAGACTATAAAGTTTTCTTTGGAGGTAAAGCGAATGCTATTGCCTCATGCTCAAAATTTCCATTATGTGCTCCATCGCAAAATGGTTTATTCTTACTTAAACCACATCTGCATAAACCAACCACTTCTCTTCCAGCTAGATCATAGCTATTGCCTGCACGATCTACAATTGTAAATTCGCCTTCCACTTTTAATGAGCCATTGTTGTTAATTGTAATTTTCGTTGACATGTAATTTATTTTGTGTTTTATTTTGAATGTAATTTTGAATATACCTTAAGTGCTTCTTCTAAACAATCCATTGCTGCATTAATGTCCGCTTCATTAATGACGTAAGCTAATCTAACTTCATCTTTTCCTAAACCCGGAGTGGTATAAAAACCACTAGCAGGCGCCAACATAATAGTGGCATTGTTTCTTCTAAAATCAGTTAATAACCATTTACAAAAATCGTCAGTGTCTGCTACTGGCAATTTTGCCATAGCGTAAAATGCGCCATTGGGAGCGGGGCAATAAACGCCTTCCATTTTTGACAATCTATTAATTAGTATAGTACGTCTGCGTTCGTATTCTGCTCTAGTAGCATCAAAGTAATCATTAGGCAAACCTAATGCAGCTTCAGCGGCAATTTGTTCTAATGTTGGAGGACTCAGTCTTGCTTGTGAAAATTTCATCACGGCTTCAATAACCTCTTTATTCTTTGTCACTAAAGCGCCAATTCTTGCTCCACATGCAGAATACTTTTTACTAAAAGTATCAATCATGATGACTCTATCC
>CALPWK020000034.1 GCA_943327245.2 Comamonas sp. lk
ATAAATTCAATTGTTATGTCTACTCTAAATGTATTTCCTAATTTTTTTTCAGCCTCATATAAACCATGATAGCCTTTGAAAATAAGGCCATTTAAACAAATGCGCATAGTCGAATTATTCACACTCATTAATGTCCTTTTGAAGTTAAAAAGCGTTCAGCGTCTAAAGCAGCCATACAGCCACTACCTGCAGCAGTTACCGCTTGACGATAGTTTTTGTCTTGTACATCTCCTGAAGCAAAAACACCTTCTACATTCGTCTTAGTTGTTCCAGGTTCTGTTAAAATGTATCCTGTTTCGTCCATAGTAATATATGGCTTAAAAATATCACTGTTTGGTTTGTGTCCAATGGCAACAAAAAATGCACTTACTGGGATTTCTTGTAATTCATTGGTAATCGTATTCTTAACACGAACTGCTTGCACATTTTTCTCTCCTAAAATTTCATCAGTTTCTGTATTAAAATGAACTATAATATTGGGTGTATTTAATACTCTGTCCTGCATTATCTTACTTGCACGCATTTGATCTTTTCTTACTATCATATGTACAGTGGTACACATTTTTGATAAATAATGCGCCTCTTCTGCTGCTGTATCTCCAGCACCAATTATGGCAACATCCTTACCTTTAAAAAAGAAGCCATCGCAAACTGCACAAGCACTTACGCCAAAACCATTTAATCTTTCTTCACTTGGAATTCCTAACCATTTTGCGCTTGCACCTGTTGAAATAATCACCGCTTTTGCTTCAATAATTTTTTCATCATCAATCCAAACTTTCTTAATCTCTCCGCTAAAGTCTACTTTAGTAGCAAGTCCATAACGAATGTCTGTTCCCATTCTTGCAGCTTGTTTTTCAAAATTAACCATCATTTCTGGCCCTTGAATTCCTTCAGGAAAGCCTGGATAGTTTTCCACTTCAGTAGTAATAGTTAATTGACCACCTGGCTGAATTCCTTGATACAATAAAGGTTTCATATTTGCTCTAGCTGCATAAATAGCAGCAGTATATCCTGCAGGTCCAGAACCTATAATTAGTATGTCTACTTTTTCGATTTCCATTTCCATATTCCCTTTTTATTAAATGATCGCTACAATGTAGCTAAAAAAAAGCCCCGACAAATCTGGAAGATTGTTGGGGCTTTTAAGATATAATTATTTAATTAGCCCAAGTAAGCTTTTAACGCATTACTATATCTAGCTTTTTGCAAGCGTTTAATAGCGCGTTCCTTAATTTGTCTAATTCTTTCTTTAGTTAAATCGTATTTAATCCCAATTTGCTCAATGGTTACTCCGTTTTCACCGTCTAATCCAAAATAAGCATTTACAATTTCTGCTTCTCTAGGGCTCAAAGATTTTAACACCCGACGGATTTCTTCTCTTAAAGAATCTTTCATCACATCCTCGTCTGTATCATCTCCACCTTGTAATAAGTCACCCATGGCAACATCTTCCGCTTCGTGAACCGGAGCATCTAATGAAGTATGACGCGTATTAGATTGGAAAATATTATTAATCTCTGTTTCAGACATTTCTAAGATACCAGCCAGTTCCTCTGTAGAAGGTTCACGCTCATGCTCTTGCTCAAATGCCATATATGCTTTATTGGCTTTATTATAAGTACCAATTTTGTTTTGTGGTAAACGAACCAACCGACCTTGCTCTGCTAAAGCTTGCAAGATTGACTGACGTATCCACCAAACCGCATAAGAAATGAATTTAAACCCTTTAGTTTCATCAAAACGTTGTGCCGCTTTAATCAATCCCAAATTACCCTCATTTATCAAGTCACTCAAAGACAAGCCTTGGTGTTGGTATTGTTTAGCAACTGATACAACGAAACGTAAATTGGCTTGTACCAATTTGTCCAATGCACGTTGATCACCCATTTTAATGCGTTGCGCTAAAGTGGTTTCCTCTTCAGGATTGATCATGGAAATCTTAGATATCTCTTGTAAGTACTTTTCAACCGCTTGAGAGTCTCTGTTTGTAATCTGTGTCGCAATTTTAAGCTGCCTCATGCCAAGAATTTATTTAAGTATATAACGACGGAAACACTAAAATAGTATAGTGATGTCAGTCTGCAAAGGTACTATTTTGACTTTAATTAAGCAAATATTGATTATAAAGGATTTACAGAGGCAATTTACCCCCATTTTAGGCCTTTTTAGCCACTTTTCAAGGATAATCCCTCCTCTCCATTTATCTTCGTCCTATGATAGATTATAGATCCGATACTGTTACCAAGCCAACAGCAGCTATGTTGGCATTTATGCACAATGCGCCAATTGGAGATGACGTTTTTGGTGAAGATCCATCCATAAATAGCTTAGAGCAAAAAACAGCAGCCCTTTTTGGTATGGAAGCAGGTTTATTTTGTCCAAGTGGAACCATGACGAATCAGTTAGCTATAAAAACGCATACACAAGCAGGTGATGAAGTTATATGTGATGAATTGTCACATATATATCAATATGAGGGAGGTGGAATTGCATTTAATTCGGGTTGTTCTGTTAGATTATTGCAAGGGAATAGAGGTAGAATTACTGCGGAACAAGTTCAAGCCGCTGTCAACCCAGACGACGTGCATAAACCCATTTCAAGATTAGTAAGTTTAGAAAATACATGTAATCGTGGTGGTGGGTCTTGTTATAATTTCAATGATTTTCAATTTATACGAGAAGTAGCCACTGCAAATAATTTGGGCTTACATTTGGACGGAGCTCGTTTATTCAATGCCATCGTATATAAAAACGAAAGTCCTTCTGAATATGGTAAAATATTTGACTCCATATCTATTTGCCTTAGTAAAGGTTTAGGCGCACCAGTAGGAAGTGTTTTATTAGGGAATAAAGATTTTATTAAAAAAGCAAGAAGATGGAGAAAAGTATTTGGAGGAGGAATGCGCCAAGCAGGTTCTTTAGCCGCAGCTGGTATTTATGCTTTAGACCATCATATTGATCGATTAAAAGACGACCACTCAAATGCTTTATTAATTAGAGACGCTTTGATTAATAAAGATTTTGTACAAAATGTATTTGAGGTAGAAACCAATATTGTAATTGCAAGTATCCATGGAAAATACACTGCTGCAAAATTAGTACTGGCATTAAAAGAGAAGCATATATTAGTAATCGCCATGTCCCCTATTTTGGTTCGATTTGTATTGCATTTAGATATTTCTGAATCACAAGTTGCAGAAACTATTGAAGCAATTAATAATTTATAGAGAATAGTAAATAATTATAGCAACTAATATAGAATAGAAGCGAATATCTAATTAAAGAAAGAAATTAGAAAAAAAATAAACTAGAACAGAAAAAAATAAAGCAGAAAATGTTAGAAAGAATTAACCCAACAACAACACAAGCGTGGTTCGTATTAAAGAAGCATCACGAGGAAGAGATGAACCGCAAGCATATGAAAGACTTATTTGCATCAGACCCAACTCGTTTTGAAAAATATTCAATTAACACTGGTTCTGTCTTATTTGATTATTCTAAAAATATTATTACAGATAAAACTTTACAATTATTGTTTCAGTTGGCTAAAGAATGCGGTTTGCCTTCTGCAATAAATGCACAATTTGAAGGTAAGGCAATAAATGAAACAGAAAATAGAGCAGTCTTACATACAGCATTAAGAAATTTCTCTGAGTCACCTGTATTAGTTGACGGAGAAAATATAATGCCCGAAATTAAAAGGATTTTAAAGCAGATGAAAACTTTTTGCGAGTCTATTCATTCTGGAGCACATACTGGATTTACTGGAAAGAAAATTACTACAATTGTAAATATTGGTATTGGCGGTAGTGATTTAGGTCCAGTAATGGTAACGGAGGCATTAAAGCCTTATTGGGTTGATGGAATTAAAATACACTTTGTAAGTAATGTAGATGGTACGCATATTGCAGAGACCTTGAAAAAAATAAATGCTGAAGAAACTTTATTTTTGATAGCCTCTAAAACTTTTACTACGCAAGAAACTATGACCAATGCACAAACTGCAAGAAGCTGGTTTTTAGAGCATGCAAAAGAAGAATCACATATCGCAACTCATTTTGTGGCATTAAGTACCAATGAGAAATTGGTGAATGCCTTTGGGATAAGTAGTAAAAATATGTTTGAATTTTGGGACTGGGTTGGAGGAAGATATTCTTTATGGAGTGCCATTGGTTTATCCATTGCTTTGACAATTGGATACGATAATTTCGAGGCATTATTAAAAGGAGCTCATGAAGCTGATACGCATTTCAAAAATGAAAAGCCAGAACAAAATATTCCTATTATAATGGCTTTATTAGGCATATGGTATACGAATTTCTTTGGTGCTCAAAGCGAAGCTATTTTGCCTTATGACCAATATATGCACCGATTCGCAGCCTACTTCCAACAAGGGAATATGGAAAGTAATGGTAAAAATGTAGACCGTAATGGAACTGTGGTCAATTATGCAACAGGCCCTGTTATTTGGGGAGAACCTGGCACAAACGGACAACATGCATTTTATCAGTTAATTCATCAAGGTACCTTAATGATACCATGTGATTTTATTGCACCTGCAATTAGTCATAATCCAATTGGAGATCATCATGATAAATTATTAAGTAACTACTTTGCACAAACAGAAGCTTTATTAAATGGAAAAACACAAGCGGAAGTTGTAGCTGAATTAGTAGCCGCCAATAAATCAGAAAAAGAAATTGACTTCTTAGCTCCGTTTAAAGTATTTACAGGTAATAAACCGACTAACTCTTTTATGGTTCAAAAAATAACTCCTAGTATATTAGGATTCTTGATTGCTAGTTATGAACATAAAATATTTACGCAAGGCGTTATATGGAATATATTTAGTTATGATCAATGGGGAGTTGAATTAGGAAAACAATTGGCTAATAAGATTTTACCGGAATTAGGCAATAAGGAAATTGTGACAGGACATGATAGTTCAACCAATGGACTCATCAATCAATTCAAAAAATGGAAATCATAAAAAACATGAATTCTACTATAACTATTCGCCCAATTGAATTACATGACAATATTGATATCGCTATTGTTATTAGAGGTGCGTTAGCAGAATTTGGTGCCAATAAACCTGGCACTGTTTATTTTGATCCTACTACTGATACGTTATACGAGTTGTTTAGAAAGGAAGGCTCCTTTTACTATGTAGCATTGTTAGATGGTCATATAATTGGTGGTGCTGGTATATACCCTACTGAGAATCTTCCTGTTGGAACTTGTGAATTAGTAAAACTATATTTACATAAAGACGCAAGAGGTATGGGACTTGGAAAAAAATTATTACTAACTGCAATGGATTGGGCAAAACAAAGCGGATACAATCAAGTTTACTTAGAGTCAATGCCAGAACTATCTAAGGCAGTCGCGATTTATGAAAAACTGGGATTTATAAGATTGAATGAGCCACTTGGAAATTCTGGACATACTGGTTGTGATATTTGGATGACAAAAGCCTTATAACATTAAAAAGCAATGGTTTACCATTTGTCTACTTCCTCTCCACTTAAATTATCTCCAGCACTCGCTACTGAATCTCTTGCTTCAAGTGGTTTTTTTTCTGTAATAATTAATTCTTCTTCTTCAACTTCATTTGTATTTGAAACTTGATTTGTATTTGAAACTTCATTTGTAATTGTAACATCATTTGTATTTTCAACATCTTCTAATTCAGTCCCACTTGTGATTGTTTCGATTACCGAAGCAACCACTACATCAAGGTCTTGTCCAATTACTTCCTCCATAACAACTTCACTTACATTAACTGGAGCCGTAAAACTTTCTCCATTTTCTTCATAGCCTTCTACATTGTCATGATTAAAAGCATCAAAATCAAAGTCTGGCATTAATTCTGTTTTAACATAATCAAGTGCCTCTGTAATCGCTTTTAAAAATTTATTGAAGTCTTCTTTGTATAAGAAAATCTTATGGCGATCATACCCATTATTATCAAAACGCTTTCTACTTTCTGTAATTGTTAGGAAATAGTCATTGGCCCTTGTAGCTCTTACGTCAAAGAAATAAGTCCTTCTTTTTCCAGCACGTATTCTTGTACTATAAACACTCTCAATTTTCTTGTCATTATTTTCAAAATTCTGGTTCTCCATTTTGTATTTATGTTATATCCTACTAAAATATAAAATGTTAATGAATAAGTAAAATAAAAAAACAATTATTAAATGGGGGAAACATCTATTTACCCATTATCTTGAGACTGCTGTGCATAATATAATTCAGCATATAAGCCATTTTTTACTAACAAACTTTCGTGCGTTCCCATTTCAGCTACTTTGCCATCTTGGAGGTATAGAATGATATCAAAGTTATAACTATAAAATATTCTATGGGTAATCATAATAGTAGTTTTGTCTGCAACATAATTACTAAAATTCTTTAAAATCGTCTGTTCTGTCTTTGCATCAACTGCACTCAAGCAATCATCAAAAATGAAAATTTCTGGCTTTTTGATAAGTGACCTTGCAATAGCTATTCTTTGTTTTTGTCCTCCACTTAAAGTAGTTCCACGCTCTCCTACTAAAGTTTTAAATCCATTTGGTAGTTTTTCTATTTCGTGCTGAACATGAGCCGTTTTAACTGCTTCCTCTAAATCGTCTTGTTTCAACACATCTTGTAAGCCAAATTGTATATTGTTTTCAATGCTATCACTAAACAAGAACACGTCTTGTTGAACATAACCTATAGACTTTCTTAATACCTGTACATTCATCGTATTAATAGGTGTGCCATCAATTAAAATCTGACCTTGATCCGCATCGTACATCCTAGTTAATAATTGTGCAATGGTCGTTTTTCCAGAACCGGTCTTGCCAAGAATTAAAACTTTTTTACCAGCTGGTATGTGTAAATTAAAATCTTTAATGGCTGTGACGCCTGAATGAGGATAAGTAAATGAAATATTATTAAAAACAATATCGCCTTTTGAAGGTTTTAAATTACTGACTTTGTTTTGTGTAATTTTAGGTTCTATAGACAAAAATTCATTCAATCTTTTTTGCGAAGCGGCTGCCCTCTGAATCATACTAGCCGTCCAACCTATTGCACTTACAGGAAAAGTTAGCATATTAATATAAATCACAAATTCAATAACAGTACCCACTTTGCTAGGGTCTGCAAGTGCTTGTAGCCCTCCCAAATAAATAGTTAACAAAGTACTTATACCAATCATAAAAGACATGGTTGGTGTGTAAAAAGCTTCTACCATAGCTAACCCTACGGCATTTTTTCGATACAGTTCACTATTCTTTTTAAAAAATCCAAGCATCGCTTTTTCTTGTACAAAAGATTTAATAACTCTAATTCCAGAATAAGATTCCTGAGCATTTGTAGTTAAGTTAGAAAGTTGACTTTGAATTTGCTCACTCTTTTTATTGATAATACTATTTACAAAATAAATTGTAATCGCTAGAATTGGAAGTGGCGCTAAGACATATAAACTTAAGCGTACGTCTTTGCTAAACATGCTGTATAAACAAAAACCAATTAAAGAAACTAAATTGATAAGGTACATTAATGAAGGTCCAGTGTACATTCTTACTCTACTAACGTCTTCGGTAATACGACTCATTAAGTCACCCGTACTATGTGTTTTGTAGAATTCTGTGTCTAATTTTTGATAATGTGTGTATACTTGATTTTTTTGATCAAATTCAATATGCCTACTCATTACAATAATGGTTTGGCGCATAAAAAACATAAAGACACCTCTAATAATAGCAAGTATTAATATAGTAACGCTACAGAAAGTGATTAACCATGCAAAGCTAAATTTAAAGTGCTCACTAAGACCTATTATAGCAGAAACAATTAAATCATGTCTACCTGAAACCACAGGCTTCCCACCTGGTAATTTAGCTTGAACTAGGCCTACCACATAACCTGTAATTTGAGGGGCTAAAACTGCTAAATAGTTTGTTGCAATGACTAGAATGATCCCCGTAAAAAAACGAAATCTATATTTCCAGAAAAACCTATTTAGTGCTGACAATTCTTTCACTGAATCCTTTTTGTAAAGATACATGGTAGTCAATTAATTAGCAGTTTTGTTTACTTAGATAAAAACTAAGTTTTTTTTGTAAAATTGACTTTCAGTAACTACATTTGCCGCGGAGAGATGGCAGAGTGGTCGATTGCGATAGTCTTGAAAACTATTGACTGTTACAGGTCCGGGGGTTCGAATCCCTCTCTCTCCGCAGAACGAAGTAAAAAGCCCCAAATTGGGGCTTTTTTAATGCCCAAAACCCAAATTTTCACGAAGTGAAGGCAGATTTATAAAGAATATGAGACCTAAATCTTGATTTAAGGTCGAAAATGAATTTATAAATCTGGCAAATCCGAAGGATTTAAATTTGGGTTTTGGGCATTAAAATTTTAGCGATATATTGAAATAGGGCAAAATCACAATTTTTACTTCATTCTCGCCCCATCTATATGCCGGAGCAGCGCGACGGCAATCCAATATAAAAATCAATTATAATCCAAAAATCCCTATGGCTGATCAAAAAATCCATTGCCAGGATGAGCCGGTTTATAAATTGCGCCCGTAGCAAAATCAACAATAACGCCCAAGCCTCCAAAAAAGAAAATATCACAAACTAGCGGAACTACTTTAACTGCTCTAGAAGGATGTCCTTGTGCGGGTCTGGTTCTTTGGTAATTACTTACTTCCCCGCTTACAATAGTAGCGCAAGCACTTGATTGAAGGATTAATAATACAAAGCAAGCATAGATTAATAATTTTTTCATTTTAAATGATTTAATTACTGTAAATCTATCCTAACTAAAAGTAAATATTATTGACTTAAATTAGGAATAAACGTATTAATCTTCTAGCACCCCAAACTTGCCACTTTCATAGTCTTGGAAAGCTTCCATAATTTCTTGTCTAGAATTCATCACAAAAGGGCCATGAGCAGCAATAGGTTCTTTGATTGGCTCTCCACTAATAATTAGTACCACGCTATTTTCTGTCGCTTTAATAGTAAATGATTCTCCTAGGTTTGAGAATAGCACAAAATTATCCAAAGGCGCTTCTTCTGTACCATTCACTATAACATTACCTTCAATAACAATAAATGCAGTATTATAATGAGCTGGGAAATTAAAACTAGCTTCTCCACCTGTGTTTAATTTCCCGTTTAATAAATGAACAGCTGTAAACGTTGTTGCTGCACCATTGTTACCATCATAGTTGCCGGCAATTACTTCAATCACACCTCCATTATTAGGAACTTGAATTTTAGGTATATGTGCATTTGAAATAGCTTGATATTTTGGGGTGCTCATTTTATCTTTAGCAGGAAGATTTACCCATAATTGTACCATTTGAAAATCACCTCCTGTTTTACTAAAAGCTTCAGAATGAAACTCCTTATGTAAAACACCGCTAGCTGCTGTCATCCATTGAACATCACCTTCTTCAATAACACCACCTCCACCACTACTATCATGGTGCGCTACACTCCCTTTATATGCTACCGTAACTGTCTCAAAGCCTCTGTGAGGATGCACACCAACTCCTTTTGGTTTATAAGGGCTAGCTGGAAAGTGAAATTTTGAGCCGTAATCCAACATGATGAATGGATCCATTCTTTGCATGCTTAAACCATAACCTCCTGGAATAAAATTATGTACTCTAAATCCATCCCCTACAAAGTGAGGTTCCCTTGGCGCCATCACCATTTCAACTTGCTTAACTGACATATAATGTAATTTAAACTACTTTAATTTTCATAACCACTTTTCTGATTTTTCCTTCCCCAATCATTGGAGCATGTACATCTTCTGGAAAATAAATTCCAAACTGACCTGGCTGGAGTTTGAAAAAGAAGTCTGGAGCATCTTCAAAAAATAGTACATCTTTTTTAGCATCATAATTTCCTCTTGGCTCAATACAAGTGGGTCTTGATTTATAACCAATTGTTTCAATTCCCCCAAAGACATATTGAATATCTATATAGGTATTATGACATTCAAATTCCGAAGTGGAATCTAACATAGCAACTGCCTCTTCATTCACCACCATTGCGTAAATATTAGTGCCATCAATATCATATTTTCCAGGTTTTAAATTAGTAAAATCAGTAGTTGTTAAATACTCAAACGCCTTTTCAAATCTAGGATGCACTGATGCATATTTGGAAGCCTGTGTTAAATCATCTATGATCATATTGAAATTTTAATTATGTTAATTTTTTCTTGAACTTTTACCCTTTTCATTAATTTTTTTAATCTTAATCCCAATTTCGGATATATTAACTTTTCTTAGTTTATCTACCTCTTTAGTTTCTTCTAAATCAATTTTCTGCACTACCAACAAGTCTTCAATGTCAATATTCATTGGCAATTGTCCCACTTTTACAATCGCTCTTTTTCCTTTAAACCCGATTACTTCCCCCACTTGATAGTTTTTCTTCAGTTTTACCATCGAGCCAATTAATATGGGATCACTTGACTCCTTATATTGTTTATCCACTTTTTTTGCTAGCTTATTGATTACAATTTTATCATTCTTATTAAATAACAAATTGTATAAGTTTTTCATAACGTCTTCCTTCTTTTCAGACTTCTTCCAATCTAATGCAATCTGCTTTAAATTTCGCTCCATCTCTTTTAAGTAGGTAAATTTTTCTTCGGCAACTCTATTTTGTTCTTTTAATAAATTTACTTGTTGTAAATGCTTTTCTTTTTCTAAAACTTTTTTTAATTCCAATTGCAAAGTGTCATTCTCCTTTTGTTTCTTATGCAAGTCACGTCGTTCTTGTTGAACTAATTGCAAATCTTGCTCTGTTCTATTTAATAATTTGTCTAACTCAAAATGATGGGTGTCAACTAATTTTCGCGCACGATTAATAAGATGTTTAGGAAGCCCAATTCGCTCTGCAATAGCAAATGTGTAAGAACTACCTGGCTTGCCAATAACTAGTTGATATAATGGCTCTAATTTAACTTCATCAAATTGCATTGCGCCATTTACGATGCCTTTATTATGATTTGCCATTACTTTCAAATTCAAATAATGGGTAGTCACAATTCCCTGCGCATGTTTATGAGACAATTCTTCCAAAATAACTTCGGCAAAAGCACCTCCTAAATGTGGATCCGAACCACTGCCCAATTCGTCAATGAAAAATAGTGTTTTACCATTTGCATTTTCAATGAAATGCTTCATGTGCATTAAGTGACTTGAATAGGTACTTAACTCAAAAGCTAAATTTTGGGTATCCCCTAGCTGTATAAATAATTGCTTGTAAATACCCATTTGAGACAACTCACTTACGGGAACTAATAAACCACTTTGTACCATTACCTGGTTCAAGCCCAATGTTTTCATGGATACGGTCTTACCACCCGCATTGGGGCCACTAATAATTAAGATTCTAGTGTCGTCGTCTAATTGTAAGTTTACTGGAAAAGTCTTTTTACCTGAAACTTTATTATACATAAATAATAAAGGATGGTACGCATTAATTAAATTAGTGCAAGCTGTATTTTGTAATTGTGGCATATTGCCATTCATGTCAATTGCTAATAATGCCTTAGCTCTAATAAAATCAAAATGTCCTACAATATGCGCATAAGTTAATAACAAGGAAGAATAGGGTGACAACTGCGCAGTTAACTGTCTTAATATTTTTTGTACTTCCTTTAATTCATCTTGTTCTAATTCATAAATCTCATTATTCAATTCAATGGTTTCTTCCGGCTCAATAAACGCAGTCTTACGACTATCACTCTCGCCATGGAAAAAACCTTTAACCTGCCTTTTGTATTCTGAAAAAACAGCAACTACACGTCGGCCATTACTAAAGCTCTCGTCTATGTCTGCGGTATAACCAGATTTAGCCAAGCGGCTTATTACTTTGTCAAATATTCTTCTTAAATCTTGCCTTCTTTTAAATAACTGATGTCTAATTTTTGCAAGGTCTTCTGAAGCATTGTCTTTTACAGTTCCTCTTTCATCAATAACTATATCGATTGAATCAATAATTTGTTTCTCATAATAAGAAGTAGAAATCACTTCATGTAAATTAGAAAAAGCAGCTTGTCTTTCCGCATCAAACCATCTAAAAACCTGATGCATATGATCCGTTAATCTTCTCACAATAAGCCACTGCTCCCCTGTCAATTGCGCCCCAGGAATACCTAATAACTTTAAGTCCCTTCTTATATCCAAAACAAAGTCAGAAGGAAAGTATTGATTGGCAGATTTAATAAATTTATACTCCTGTGTTTGACTTAACGCTGTTTGAATATATTTCAAATGGGTATGGATACGCATTTCCTGAACCAATTCCTTTCCAATGGGCGTTTGGCAATAATTTAATAAAATGGCAGCTACTTTATCAAACTCAAGTTGAGTAAGTGCATTTTCAGGATAAACGTGCATGGGCATATAATAAGATGCAAATTTAGTTAAATAAATATTAACAGCATTTGAACAATTATAGACCCATTATTGTTTTAATTTAGAATCAAATTAGCAATATGAAATTTTTCAAAAACAGTTTATTCATTTTAAGCAGTTTAATCTGTTTAACGTCCTGTGCACAAAAACCAAAAACAATCAAAAAAACTCCAATTAATATGACTAATACTGAAACAATAACCCTTGGTTCTGGCTGCTTTTGGTGTACGGAAGCCTTTTTTCAAAGACTAGACGGTGTGGTGTCTGTAACGAGTGGCTATAGTGGCGGGCATGTTGACAATCCTACTTATGAGCAGGTTTGTGACAAAACTACTGGACATGCCGAAGTTTGTCAGATTATTTTTGATACAACAAAAATTAGTTTAGACGATATTTTAGCTGTTTTTTGGAAAACACATAACCCCACTACTCCTAATCAACAAGGAAATGATGTTGGTCCTCAATATAGAAGTGTTGTGTTTTATCATACACCACATCAAAAAGAGTTAGCCGAAAAATATATTAAAGAATTAGATGCTAGCAAAGCTTGGGAGAACCCTATAATTACAGAAATAGTCCCTTTTACGAAATTCTATTCCGCAGAAAGCTACCATCAAAATTATTATAATGATAATACCAATCAAGGATATTGTCGTTATGTAATTGGGCCAAAATTGGAAAAATTCGAGAAAGTATTTAAGGATAAATTGAAGAAGGACTAATATAGCTTCTGTCTACAGAATTCAAGCGATTATTGACCTGCTTGATTAGTAGCCACTCTTCCTAAACTATATAATCTTCTTTGCCAATAGGAATCTGCTAAATCACTAATAGTAACCCCTTGGCTGGTAGAAGCATGTGCGAACTTATTATTAGTCAAGTAGATGCCTACATGTGTAATATTTCTTCTTCCTTCCGTTTTAAAAAATATTAAATCCCCTTCTTTAAGTTCTGACCAATCAATTTTAACACATTGATTGTATTGTTCTGCTGCAGTTCTTTTTAGGTTAATATTATAAGTTTGCTTCATCACGTCTAAGGTAAAAAAAGAGCAATCAATACAGCCTTTGGAACTACCTCCCATACAATAAGGAGTGCCCCACCATTCGTCAATTTTTTTTAATAATGGTATATTATTGATTTCCTCCACCGCAATATCCATTTTAATAGAATACTTTAACTGAAGCCAATTTGCCTTTTCCACCTCAGACAAATTATCTGGCATTTTCTCAAAATTTTCATTGGAACCAATTATTGTAGGTTCCGCGTCAATTGAATCAGAAGTACTTTTTATATAGATCCTGCCTGGCTTTACGGAAATGTTTTCCAAAAACTCAATTTCACTTGGGTTTGATTCTGCATCATTATTAACTGGAATGGATCTACTTTTATTTTTAAAAGCCGATTTTTTTGATTTCAAATTAGGTATCTTAACTATCAACTTAGGAATATTAAAACTTGCAATTTGTGAAGTTGTTGAGTCTTTTTTTGAAATTTTTGATTTGATTGTAAACTTATTCTGAACACTATTTCCAATTTTTTTGGTACTGGTAGTAATAGATTTATACACATTACAACTTGATAAAGAAGTCAATAGGACAATTGCTACAAAAAATTTAATATATACTTTAATCGGCATGAGTGGCAAGTTAAGTTACAAAGTTCAAAAAATAGATATTTTACCCTGTTTTAACCAATTTTTGTGGAAAATTAAGCCCAAAAAAACGCTTGTTTTTGACGATATTTGCAACTTATCCCAATACCAAAAATGCCCAAATTTTCACACTTACACGTTCATACTCAATATTCCTTACTTGATGGAGCTGCGTCTATTAGTGGACTTTATGATAAAGCCATAAAAGACGAGATGCCTGCTTTAGCCATCACAGACCATGGAAATATGTTTGGTGCATTTAATTTTGTAAGTCAGGCATGGAAAAAAACTAAAGTAGTTGGTAAAGATGCAAATGGGAAAGATATTTTAGAACCCATTGTTAAACCCATTGTTGGCTGTGAGTTTTATGTTGTGAAGGATCGTCATATTAAACAATTTACAAAAGAAAATAAGGATCAAAGATTTCACCAAGTACTATTAGCAAAAAATGCAATTGGCTATCAAAATTTAATTAAGCTAACCTCCCTTGGGTACATTGAGGGAATGTATAGTAAATATCCAAGAATCGACAAAGAGTTGATTGAAAAATATCATGAGGGAATTATTGCAACAACCTGTTGTATTGGAGCACACGTCCCACAGTCAATTTTAAAAGACGGAGAAGAAGCTGCCGAAAAAGAATTTAAATGGTGGCTTGACTTATTTGGAGACGATTATTATATTGAAATTCAAAGACACCAAATACCAGAACAGGAAATAATAAATAATACTTTATTAAAGTTTTCTAAGAAACATAAAGTAGCTGTTATTGCGACTAATGACAGTCATTATATTAATGAGGATGATGCAAATGCCCATGATATTTTATTATGTATTAACACAGGAGAAAAACAGTCCACTCCTGGATTTGACGATTTTGTAAATGATGAGCTTCAAATAAAAAATAGAAGATTTAAATTTCCTAATAACGAATTCTATTTTAAGACGCAATCACAGATGATTGAATTGTTTAGCGACATTCCTGAGTCAATTGATAATACCAATGCGATTGTAGATAAAGTTGAAATATTGAATTTAAAAAAAGATATCCTCCTACCCGCTTTCCCTATTCCTAAAAGCTTCCAGATACATAAGGACGCGAATATGAATCAGTGGGAATTTTTAAAACATATTACTTGGGAAGGAGCGCATAAAAGATATCCAGAAATTACAGCCGAAATTCAAGAGCGTATAGACTTTGAATTATTCACTATTCAAACTATGGGGTTTGCTGGATACTTCTTAATTGTTAGTGATTTTATTAAAGCAGGTCGTGAAATGGACGTATTCATTGGTCCTGGTCGTGGATCCGCAGCAGGTAGTGTAGTTGCCTATTGTATAGGAATTACTAATATTGATCCTATTAAGTATCAATTACTATTTGAGCGTTTCTTAAATCCAGATCGTAAGAGCATGCCCGATATTGATACGGACTTTGATGATGAAGGCCGTCAAAAAGTGATAGACTATGTTGTTGAGAAATATGGAAAAGAACAGGTAGCCCAAATTATAACTTACGGCACTATGGCTGCCAAAAGCAGTATCAAAGACGTTGCTCGTGTAATGGACTTGCCATTGTCTGAATCTAACTTATTAGCAAAATTAGTTCCAGACAAACCAGGCACCGAATTAAATAGATGTTTGCATGCTCCTATCACCGTAAAAGATGGGGAGAAGTCACTTGCCGAAAAAGAAGGATACCAGACTGAGGACATTGACAATATTAAAAAGCTGAGAGAAATATACGCAGGTAATGATTTAAGAGCAGCTGTTTTACATGAAGCAGAGCGTTTAGAAGGTTCTATTAGAAACACCGGTATTCACGCTGCAGGTATCATTATTGCGCCAAAGGACTTGACGGAAATTATGCCTGTTGCTACAGCAAAGGATTCTTCCTTATGGGTTACCCAAATTGAAGGAAGTGTAATTGAGGAAGCCGGTGTAATTAAAATGGACTTTTTGGGTTTAAAGACCCTCTCTATTTTAAAAACAGCCTTACAGTTAATTAAACAAAATCATGGGGTAACTATTGACTTGGATACTATTCCATTAGACGACGAAGCTACCTTTCATTTATACCAACGTGGAGAAACCAATGCTACATTCCAATTTGAGAGTGTGGGAATGCAAAAATATTTGCGTGAACTAAAGCCAGACAAATTTGCAGATTTAATTGCTATGAATGCCTTGTATAGACCAGGCCCAATTGCATATATCCCAAATTTCATTGAACGTAAACATGGCAGAGAAACCATCCAATATGACTTACCCATCATGGAAGAAATATTGGCGGACACCTATGGTATCACCGTATATCAGGAACAGGTAATGTTACTGAGTCAGAAAATTGGAGGATTTACCAAAGGAGACGCCGATGTACTTAGAAAAGCAATGGGTAAGAAGCAGAAGTCGGTATTAGATAAAATGAAATCTCAATTTGTTAACGGTGCTGTTAAAAATGGTCATCCTGAAAAAGCGTTAGAGAAAATTTGGACAGACTGGGAAGCGTTTGCGCAATACGCATTTAATAAATCTCACTCCACCTGCTATGCATATGTTGCTTATCAAACCGCTTATTTAAAAGCACATTATCCTGGAGAGTATATGTCAGCAGTTTTAAATCATGCAGGCAGTATTGATAAAATCACCTTCTTTATGGAAGAGTGTAAACGAATGGGTTTAAAAGTTTTAGGGCCGGATATTAATGAATCATTAAAAGGGTTCTCAGTTAATAAACTAGGACAAATTCGTTTTGGGTTAGGTGGATTAAAGGGTGTTGGCGAATCTGCCATTGAAGCAATAATAATAGAAAGAGATAAAGCAGGACATTTTGAAACTATGATTGATTTTATCAAACGTGTTTTGTCAAGAGCCGTTAATAAAAAATCATTAGAAAGTTTAGCTTATTCCGGCACATTTGATTGTTTTCCTGAATATCATCGTGCGCAATATTTTAATGTGGGAGACGGAGATAGAATCAATGGACTTGAAAAATTGATATCCTACGCACAAGCTATGCAGTCTATGAATACAGGAACTACTAATACCCTATTTGGAGACTTACCTTCTGCTATGCAAGTTCCTATTCCTAAATTAGCGGTCTGCGAGGAATGGACTTTGACAGAAAAATTAGATCACGAAAAAGATATTACTGGTATGTTTATGAGTGGTCATCCATTAGACCATTTTGGGTTTGAAATGAAGCATTATTTATTTACCCCTATTAATGATTTCAATGAAATAAAGGACATGTTAGCTTTTCAAACGAATCAATTAGGAAAACCTTTTAAGCTAGCTGGATTAGTGACCGAAGTACAACACAGAATCACAAAAACTGGAAAGAACTTTGGATCATTTGTAATAGAAG
>CALPWK020000035.1 GCA_943327245.2 Comamonas sp. lk
ACTTCCGTAAAACCTAATGCAAAAGCGATATCTGAAACATGCCATCTACTTTGTTTCAATAATGTTTTAGACTCTTGCAAAATTCGGTCCGCTATAAGTTGTGAGGTTGTTTTTTGAGTAATGGCTTTCACTGCCCTATTCAAATGATTCACATGCACATTTAATTGCAAAGCAAAATCCGAAGCTGTTCTTAATAGAATTAACTGATGATTCTCCTCTATTGGAAATTGCCTTTCTAAAAGTTCTAAAAACAAAGTAGCAATTCGCTGTGATCCATTAATATGTGGACTAATATGGGATGATTTGGGCTCCATCTTAATTGCTAAATGCAATAGTTCAAAAACAAGATTTCTTAAAACGTCATATTTATGCACATATTCAGATTGTATCTCATCCAACATTTTTGCATATACAACTTTAACATTTTCAACTTGTTCATCTGTTAATTCAAAAATATGTGTACCGTTGGGCTGAAAAACCGAATATTGATTTAAACTTCCAAATTGATTAAAAAAATGTTGATTGAAAATACAATAGGAACCTTCTCTTATATTATTTAAATGTTCCCATTTATAAGGAATATATGGATTAGAAAAAACTAATGCCTGCTTTTTTACTTCTACTACTTTATCGGCATAATGTACATTACTATTCCCTTTAACAAACATTACTTTATAAAAATCACGTCGTTTATAGGGAATCAGAGGCAGCTTGCCTTCCACTAAAGGTTCTAAATTAAAAACATTGAAATGGCCTAATTCATTTTTTAAATTTTCGGGAATCCAATTGAATTTATTTTTATAGAACTCTTCTATTGTCTCTACCTTACTCATATAGCTAAATTAAAATAAATTAATTTCTAATAGCAACATTTTTATAAAATGAATATACTAAAGAGACATTCCAACTAAAGTCTTTACTTCCAGCAATATTTGTTCTAATCACTTTATTCATTAAAGAACTTATTGACAATGGACTGTTTTTCTTAGAAAGTGATAAAATGGAAGAAACATAATAACCGTCATCCTTATCCATTTTTAAATAATAAATCTGTGGTGCGAATCTTAAAAATACACCATTAGAAAGATTAATATTAGAGATGCTTGAGTTTAATGTTATAAAATTATTGCTCTTACTTGAATTATCTTCAAACCCTTTTGAAACCAAATAATAAGCTCCAATAGAAATATTCTTATTAATCATGAAACTAGGAGCCATCTCCCCTGCTAAAAAACGTTGTCCCTGAATTACTTCCATATTCTTACCATCAACAGTTGCTAAAATAGTTCTAAATGAAATAGCGGGATGTGCACCTATATGAAATTTAAACTTATTACCATTTACTATTTTATAGCGTCCCCATAAAATAACAGACCATGGCTTCCCTTCTAAAGAAGCTCTAAATTCAGGTTCAAAACTGAATTTCTTGGAACCCATTGACAAAATCACAATAGAAGCAGGCTTTCCAATAGAAAAAGTTGGAATAAAGGAAATTCCATTATTTGTGACACTAGCTGTCCCTGAAAAATGATATTCCTTATTAGTACTATCTAAAGATTGAGCGAAACTTGTAGACAACCCAATAGAGAAAACTATAGATAAAATTATTTTGTTGATTTTCATAAGTCAATATTAAAGTACAAAAAAACGACATTTTAAAGTCAAATAATAACAATATTCAGTCATAAAATTACGAAAATCAAACAAATATGCAATAAAAAAGGACTTGTTTCCAAGTCCTTTTCGAATATCCAAAAAGTGAATGCCTATTGAACTCCTATTCCATGAAAACTGATTGCCTTAGTAAGATTACCACTAAAAAACAAAGTAGCACTCTTAGAAAAATTGCCAACAGCAGAACCATTAAATCCTAACGTTACTATAGCATGTGCCCCTGGCGCAATGGAAGTTCCTTGTGTGTATTTTGGTGTTGTGCAGCCACATCCTACCATAACATTGTCTAAAGTAATAGCAACAGCACTAATATTCTCGATGTCAACATTGAACTCAATGGGCTTGCCATAAGCAATATTGCCCATGTCATAATTGTCATTTGTAAACTTCAAAACTTTAGTTATATCAGTAGCTGGCGTTTGAGCATTTAATTGAGCCATCCCTAAAATCATCAAAAAAGCAAAAAGTATCTTTTTCATAGTATTATTTTAAAATATTGTACAAATTTAGGATTAATTAATTGGTTAATTTTGTTGAAAACCAAGTATTTGAAACTTTCTATATTCTCTGTTGGAAAAGCCAATGATTCCTATATCAAAGAAGGGGTTGAACAGTTCACCAAAAGAATTGGTCACTACTACCCCATTGACTGGCAATTAATTACCCCTAGCAAACTCTCAGACCCGTCTCAAATCAAAAGAGGAGAAGCTGCTAGTATCATAAAAGCCATAGCAGTTACCGACATTTTAATTCTATTAGACGAGAAAGGTAAAATGTTAAATTCTCCTGGCTTAGCCAATTTGATCCAACAAAAAGCCAATCAAAGTGCCCAGCGAATAGTGTTCTTAATTGGAGGCGCTTATGGAGTGGATGAAGAAATTAAAAAGCGTGCCAATTTTACTTGGAGTATCTCTGATTTAGTGTTCCCTCATATGTTGGTTCGTTTGATATTGGCAGAGCAGATTTACCGTGCATGCAGTATCTTAGCCAATGAGAAATATCACCATGAATAATCAACTAAGCACATGTCTATCACTATTATCATAACTGTTATCACAGTAGCTATCTCCATTCTTGCTTTTTATAACGAAAGCTTTATGGATAAATTAATTTTTCATCCTTATTCAGTGGGAAGAAATAATGAATGGTATCGATTTGTAAGCTCTGGTTTTATTCATGCCGACTTTATGCATTTGGCTTTCAACATGTTTTCATTTTACATGTTTAGTGATTACGTTGAACAGTTCTTCAATATGATTTTTGGAGCTAGTGGAAAATTAATTTACGTGATACTTTATGTGTCTGCATTAGTTGCCTGTTTAGTGCCCACTTATTTCAAACAAAAGAATCATTATAATTATAGAAGTCTTGGAGCATCTGGTGCTGTTTCTGCTATTGTATTTGCTGGTCTTTTTTTACAACCTACCATACTCATTGGATTCTTTATTATCCCTCCTATTATTCCTGGATTTATATTTGGCCCTATTTATTTAGCCATTACTGCCTACCTGTCTAAACAAGGGCATGGTGCAATCAATCATAGCGCTCATTTATGGGGATCTTTGTACGGAGTGGTATTCTTAATTGTAACTGCGCAATTTATGGGCAACTATAATGTCCTTTCTGCTTTTATGCAACAAATTAGAATGTATCTTGGAATGTAATTTTTAATACCTGCTTGGTATTAGGAGTTATCTTGAATCGGTCATCAATTCGCTGACCCACAATCCATACTATTTTATCTGAACAAGTTATCACCCCTGTTCTGGATTTAATTGTTGGATTTAGTTTTAAGCTACCTAAAAATTGATTTAACTTTTTCTTCTTTCTAAGCCCTAATGGATAGAAATAATCAGTAGGCTCCCATGATCTAAATAACAATGGCCAGCTAATATTAGCGGCATCTAAATAAGCGAATTTAGGATCCTTATTAATTTCACCAATAGCTTCAATTGATAATTGCTCAAATTGTATTTGCCCCCATTTTGTTTTGCAAATAGGTTGTCCCAATTCAATTAATTCATATTCCTTCGGAGACTCCAAAGAAACTATTTGAATTTGGTCATCCCATTTTATGATACGATGCGTATTAGAATTAATATAAGCCCCCTTTGACGCATTAACAATCTTATTCACTTCCTCAATTTGTTGCGGCTTAAATCCATACTGTTTTATTAAGCCCCAAACATAAGTTGAATTTTCTTTTACCTTGTTCCATTGTTCAATGGAAATACTAGGAATCCCCTTTTTAAATTGCATTCCTTTTTTCCAAAATGCAGTCACGGTTTCAATTACTATTTGTTCCGCTTCTTTTATCTTTTCAACTGTTGACAATATATTTTCCTTGGCACTTGGATATATTTCCTCCATTTGTGGTACTATCTTATGTCGAATCATATTGCGGGTGTAGTCGTCTTTTTCATTAGAGCTATCCTCTACATAAGTCAACCCATTTACGTCGGAATATTGTTTAATTTCTTCCTTAGTAAATATCAATAAAGGTCTAGCTAAGTTCAATGTATCTTTTCGTCTATTAGGCATCCCAGTTAAACCATGTAATCCTGTACCTCTAAACAACTGCATCAATACTGTTTCTACTTGGTCGTCCGCATGATGGGCTGTTAATAAAATAAGTTCTTTTTGATTTTCCTTTTCAAATGCTGTCATCAAGGACTCAAACCAGGTATATCGTAAATCTCTTGCGGCAGCCTGTATTCCTTGTTTGTGGGTTTCCGCATAAGCAGCTGTGTTAAAATGAGTGACTTTGCATTCAAATTGTAATTGATCTGCATATGCTTTTACAAAATTTTCATCTCTACTACTTTCTTCCCCTCTAAGTTGAAAATTAACATGCGCAATAATACATTTAGCATTAACAGTTCTCATTAAGTGCGCAAGTACTACACTATCCAATCCACCACTTACTGCCAATAAATAATTACAACGACGTAATCGTAAATCTGGAAACTGCTTATCCCAATACTGTTTAAAGGTCTCCAGATTTAACATGCCATTTGATTAAAGTAAAAATTATTTCTTTTGTTCCTTAGCCCAGGCATCTTTCAATGTGACTGTTCTATTAAATACCAATTTGTCTTTGGTACTTGTACTATCTTGATAAAAATATCCTTTTCTAATAAATTGAAATTTGGCGTCTAATGCATCATTTACTAAAGCTGGTTCTGCCCAAGCATTTGTAGATGTTAAAGAATTAGGATTAATATATTCTTTAAAATCGCCTTCGGCTCCAGCTACGTCTTCTACATTAAATAGTCTATCATATTCGTTTAAAACAACAGGTACTGCATGTTTAGCACTTACCCAATGTAAAGTTCCTTTTACATGTAAACCAGAAGTATCTGAACCTGATTTACTTTCTGGGAAATAACTCGCATGAATTGTTTGCACATTTCCTGCTGCATCTTTTTCAAAACTATCACACTTAATAATATAGGCGCTTTTTAAACGCACCATTAAATCTGGCCCTAGTCTGAAATATTTTTTAGTTGGTTCTTCCATGAAATCGGCACGCTCTATCCATAACTCATTACTAAATGGTACTTCTCTTGTTCCTCCTTCTGGATCTTCTGGATTATTTTCGGATTGCAAAATTTCTTCTCCTTTGTCATAATTAGTGATTACTAATTTAACAGGATTCGTGACCACCATTCTTCGTTGTGCAATTTTATTCAAATGCTCCCGCACGCAAAATTCTAATAAACTAAAATCAATAATATTTTCTCTCTTAGCAATACCAATACGCTCACAAAAATCACGAATACTTTCTGGCGTATACCCTCTTCTGCGCATACCACTTATTGTTGGCATACGTGGATCATCCCAACTTTGCACATGGCCATCTTGCACCAGCTGCAATAACTTACGCTTACTCATTATAGTGTACGTCATATTTAGACGTGCAAACTCATATTGATGTGAAGGGTAAATTGCTAAATTTTCTATACACCAATCATATAAAGCTCTATGTGGAATAAACTCCAAAGTACAAACTGAATGGGTAATATGTTCAATACTATCACTTTGACCGTGGGCAAAATCGTACATTGGATAAATACACCAAGCGTCTCCTGTGCGATGATGATGCGCTTTTTTAATGCGATATAACAATGGGTCACGCATATGCATATTAGGACTCGCTAAATCTATCTTAGCTCTTAATACTTTAGCACCGTCCTCAAACTCCCCAGCTTTCATGGCTTCAAATAAAGCCTTGTTTTCTGCTATGCTTCTATTACGAAATTCGTTTCCTGTTCCTGGAGCGGTAGGTGTTCCTTTTTGAATGGCGATTTGTTCTGCAGAACTGTCGTCTACATAGGCTAAGCCTTTTTCAATTAACTGAATAGCAAACGCATATAACTGATCAAAATAATCCGAGGTATAACATTCTTTAGCCCATTCAAATCCTAACCAATGCACATCTGATTTGATACTGTCTACATATTCTGTTTCCTCCGTAACCGGATTGGTATCGTCAAAACGTAAATTAGTAGCGCCTCCAAATGTTTTAGCCAATCCAAAGTTTAAACAGATACTCTTGGCATGACCAATATGTAAATATCCGTTGGGCTCTGGAGGGAACCTGGTTAATATAGACGCATACTTCCCCGCTGCTAAATCCTGGGAGATAATTTCTTCAATAAAATTCAGACTTTTTTCTTCGCTCATGTTGGTAATGACTATTCGGGTAAAGGTACAAAAACATACCCCTAAAACCAAGTCTAAGGCCTAGCCTTTATAGCCGTATACTTTTCTAACTTCTAATACGATTTTTTCAATCTCTTTATCGCCGCCATGAGGCTCATATTGTTGTTTCAAACTACTTCCAAATACAAAAGCTACTGTTTGCCAAAACCCAGCATTAAATCCGCCTTTATACTCTTTTATGATTTCAAAACAGTTATTACCTGTCTCTCTATTAATTAGCTTCATGAGCACCTTGCCCTGATACACTGACAAATTAGTTACTTTGTCTGCAAAGTCTCTTTTCAATTCCTTCTCTCTTGCTTTAATGATTTGTTTTCTGGTATGCTCGTCACTCACATTTAATAACTGTGCGTTTACTTCATTAATTAATTTGCTAGCAGTTTTAGCATAAGGGTAAGTTACGTAAACGGCATTGCGTAAACGGGTCCACTCACGCCAATATTGAGCAACAATTTTGGTTTGTTTTGCAAATACTTCTACTGTTGGTAACCAGGATTGTCCAATAGTATCTCCTTGTTGTGTTATAAAAGCTTCTACTCTCAAGGTATCTAATGGAAATGATTGTCCCATTGCATTATTTTGCAAGGCAAGCATCCCTGCACAAACTAATAGATATTTGAAATATTGCTTCATTATTAATATTAATACACATCCACAAAATAAGTAACCTTAAACTTGAATCCTTACCCTGTTTTTAACACTTATTTAGTTCTTTTAAGCTTCTTTATTCTTTCATACATACTCATCCAAAAACCTAACACGCAGACTATTATACCAATCCAAAGTATATTGATAAATGGAAATTCGTATGCTTTTAACGTTATTAAATTAGTTAAAGTTTTTGATTCTTTTACCCCTATTTCTAAGACTCCTTTTTGATTGTCTATTACTTTATTGAAGCTAATAATTAAATTTTGCGCTTTAACTGTGTCTAAAATAGAAGTCATATTCATTCCTTCTAATAAGATTCCTGGAGCAGACGTGTATTTTAATCCTTCCTTAGAAGTTACTGTTAATTGTAATGAAAGCTCATTCGTACCAGCAGCTCTATTGGAATTTGGATTCACTAAAACCTTTTCTAGCTTGATATATCCATTGCTATAAAAAATAGAATCTCCCACTTTAATTCTTTCCGGTTTAAAGCTAGTAGTATCCTCTTTATTATGGTCTTGGAAGGACGTTACATAAACAAAAATGTCCTTGTTCCAATAATGTTTAGAAGAAGGATTAGCAGAAAAGCCTTCCATACCCTTGTTATTTTTCAAGACGTCCGGATATAAGAAGAATTGCTCTTTTGTTTTCTTGTTGGTGAACTTCAATTCAAAGAAACGTGTTTCTCTTGTATCAAATGTATCACGCACATAAGAAACCATGTATTGACCCATGTCAGTATCGATGCCTTCAAATAAAGTAATATTTTCTCTTGGATTACCCACTGGTGTTTTTTCACCTGGAGCAACTGTTAACACATTAATGCCAGTAGTATTCCAGCTTAAAACTTTTTTGTCTGCTGACGAAATTAAAATACCCAATAATACCAATCCAAAACCAATATGTGCAATGGAAGCCCCTGCTGATTTTAATTTTCCCTTCAAAGAGGTAAACCAATAGTGCACATTTCCTACTATACCAAAAACAGCAGCAACAACAGCAATATATAAAGCACCTAAAAATCCAATCCCCTTGTCATTGTAAGCAATGCCCACAAAAATAAAAATGACTGCACTAATAATAGCAGTAACTAATAAAGGCAATTTAATTTGTTTCCAAAACTGTCCTTTCGGAGTTCCTTTAAATTTAAGAAATTGTCCAGCGCCTGTTAATAAGCCAATCAATATGGCAACAAAGACTTGCACTTGATTATGCGCAAATTCAGGGTCTTCTGGTGGCGCAATTTTAGTACTAAATAATTTATTAAATACAGGTATTGAAGTGATCGCAATAATTACAGCTGCAGATAAAACTAATATTAGAGAACCTACCAACATCCAGAACTCTCTACTATCCACCGCATCTTCTTTTTGAATTTCCGGCATGTGTTTGTAACGTGCAAAGTATAAAGCAAAGAAAGGTAACACGGTAATTAATAAGAAAGTCAATAACTGGCCATTCATTCCCAAGTCTGTAAATGCATGAACCGAAGTGTCTCCTAAAATACCGCTTCTTGTTAAGAAGGTAGAATATACAACCAATAAAAAACTAAGCCCAAAAAATAAATAAGTTGCTTTTAAGCTTGCCCCTGTTTTCCTATATATCATAGCAGTGTGAATACCTGCAACTAATACCAACCAAGGCACCAAAGATGCATTCTCTACAGGATCCCATGCCCAGTATCCTCCAAAAGTTAAACTCTCATAAGCCCATGCAGCTCCCATCATAATTCCCAACCCTAATATACCTGCAGAAAAAGTAGCCCATGGCAATGCTTGATCCATCCAATCATGTCTCTTCTCTATCAAACCAACTACCGCAAATGAGAAAGGTATAACGGTAGAAGCAAAACCTAAAAATAATATCGGAGGGTGTATCACCATCCAGTAATTCTGTAATAAAGTATTTAATCCAGTTCCGTCCTTAATTAAATTTAAATAATCTGGTCTTTGTAAAATAGGCCAACTCATTTCATGTCTTAACATGATAAATGGATTAGAACCAACTTTAGATCCAAAGAAATACAATCCCAATACCATTGTTGCTAATAACACTTGCGTAAAACTCAACACCATCATTACACCCGACTCCCTTGATTTTACCTTTGCCATAACCACAATTCCTAATACACAATGCCAAAAGCTCCATAATAAGAAGCTTCCTTCCTGTCCTTCCCAAAAACAACTCAATAAATATTTTATTGGCATGTTTTTATCGCTATGCGTATAAGCATATTTGTATTCGAATAAATGATTTGAAATAACGTAAAATAAAATAATAAAGCTTGCAAAAACTGTAAACGCTTCAATTGCAAAAGCCGTTCTGGCTAACTTTTTCCAAGTCTGTTGTGTATCAATTTCATTAGAGAAAAAAGATTTTGCAAATGCAAAAGTGGCCACCAAGGAAGCCACTAAGGAAAGTATCGTGAAAAAATATCCGAATTGACCTGGTAATAAATGCTCTCCAATAAATTGCATTGTTGCAGGTTGCTGTGTTGTATTCATGAATAAGTTTGTAAATTAATTGGCAATTGTCACCGGTTGTTCTTTCATTGCGTTAGGATTGTCCTTGTACTTTGAAGGACATTTCATAACGATCGCAGAACATTCAAAAACCTCGCCTTGTACTTTTCCTTTCAATACCAATCTTTCAGATTTTTCCATATCTGTTGGCATGGTATTATGGTAGACTACGGCAATCTTACCCCCTAAACTATCTTGTACATTAAATTTTAGCAAATTAGGGTCTTTCACTGGGTCGTATTGCACGGGGATGGTCTTATCCATTTTTACGATTAAGTTTACAAACTTGCCTTGTTTTTGCTTGGCAGACGAAACTGTTTCATAGCTGCTTAAATCGCCTGTATAGCTTATTAACACTACAATGGCTGCTGCTATTAAAACCAATAAAATTAGATGAGTTTTCTTCATGACACAAAGTTAGCCAAATGGTCTTAAATTGCACCATATTTTACCAATATCATAAATTAGTTATATGCGCATTTTTGACTATATCATTGTTTGCAAAAGTCCTGACTACAAAAACGTAGATCGTATTAGCCAGTTCATGCTTTTTATATCATTAGCTGGTTTTTCCTACTCCATTTTTTTAGGTCTTTATCCTAAGCCAGCCTTAATGATTGCTATCATGACTTCTTTTACGAGTTGGTGGATTTTTTGCTTATTTCAACGCAGAAGAGGCGTGATTCCTTATTACCGTCTAGGGCTCTTATTAGCAAGCTGGGGCTGGTTCTTGCAACCAAATGGTTTAATTATTTCTGGCGTATTTTTAATTGCTGCTTTATTTGAGCGTCAGGTTAAATTTCCATATGAAATCGCTTTTGATCCAGCTGGCATTGTAATAAACACCTTCCCTAAAAAGCATTTTCCTTGGGCACTCATTCAAAATGCCATTATCAAAGACGATATTATTACTGTTGACTTTAAAAACAACAAATTGATCCAAAAAGACATAAATGAACCTGTAACGGCAACGGTTACCGAAGAATTTAATGCTTTTTGTGCGGAACAGATTGCAAAATCAAGTCAAATAGCGAGTAATTAATTCCTATTTGGTACCTTTGTCCAATGGCATTACTTGACTCCCCTTTTTTATTGTATTCAGATGGCGAAGGCCAAATATTTGAAGATACTAGTTTATATACCGCTGGCCGTGCTGGCTGGGACGCTTATCCCATACCTGAAGAAGATTGGATTGAGCTTCCGGAAGGTGGAAGCTTGTATGAATTACCAGGACGTCGTGGTATTGGTATTGACGTAGAAACTGGGTTGATGCGTCTTTGTGAAAAAGGATGGGCTGTAGCTGCTTTTATTCCTCCTGCGCATACTGGATTGTACGTAGCTGCTTATGAAACTAAGGAAGATGCTCCTTTACTACCCTTATTTTGTTATACCGCCGTGGGTTGGCAGGACGGCAAACATTATGTTCCTGCTATAAGAATTGAAAAAGATATTAGACAGGATTGTGAAGGATATGACCAAGAACTAATTGACGCTGGAACTGAAAAATTATTAGAAACTTATAAGTCGAATCGTTTGGTGCAACATTTGATGGAAAATTGTTGTCAAACCTATACTTGCCCTGCAGCAAGAAATTTTGCTTTAGGCAGATGGGAATGTCCAATTCCAATTTCACCTGCTTGTAATGCCAACTGCATAGGATGTATTTCCTTCCAACCTATCGAAGAAGAAATTGTATCCAATCAAGAAAGACTAAGTTTTAGACCAACTGCAATAGAAGTAGTGGAATATACTGTTCCCCATTTAATGACTGCTCCTTACCCTATTGTAAGTTTTGGTCAGGGTTGTGAAGGGGAACCTTTATTAATGTGGGAGACCATAAAAGAAGCTATTATAGAAATAAGAAAGCATACCGATAAAGGAAGTATTAATATTAATTCAAATGGTTCTAATCCTATAGCAGTAGCTGAATTAGCTGCAGTTGGTTTAGATAGTTTGAGAGTGAGTTTGAATTCTGCTCAAGAGTCTGTTTACAATGCTTACTATCGTCCAAATAATTACAAATTTGCTGACATTAAAGAAAGTTTGCGCGTTATGTCGGCTGCTGGAAAATGGACAAGCATTAACTATTTTGTATTCCCAGGTATGACTGATAGTGAAGCAGAATACGAAGCATTAAGACAATTAATTATTGATACAGATTTGAAAATGATTCAATGGAGAAATTTCAATATTGACCCAGATTGGTATTTAGGCAAAATTGGAGTTACAGAAATTGGAGACATTATGGGTGTAAAACAAATGATGGAATTAATTCAAGAAGAATTCCCGAATTTGAAATTCGGTTATTACAATCCACCAATTGAAAGGATCAAAGGAGACTTTACTCAAAATTTTGCGCATCATTGAAAAAACAAAATCAATTAGGTGCTTTATATGCAATTATTTCAACCGTAATTTGGTCAGGTAATTTCATCGTTTCAAGATATGCCATTCATTTATCAGGCCCTATCAGTTTGGCTTTTTTTAGATGGACAACTGCTACTATTTTTATGTTCCCATTTGCGTATAAAAATTTTATGCGTGAACGTGCTATTTTCAAAGCCAACGCGCTTTACTTTTTCCTAATGGGTTTAGTAGGATTCGCCATTTACAATACCCTTATTTATACGGCAGGTCATTATACTACCGCTATCAATATGGCCTTATTTGGCTCTACTGTACATCCAATAGTAGCAGCCTTATTAGCCGCTTATATAGTGCATGAAAAATTACATTGGAAAAATATTACAGGAATTATTTTAGGACTAATTGGAACCGTGTACCTTTTAACAAAAGGTGATATGGCTAATATTATTCACTTTAAAATTGGCACTGGCGATTTATGGATGATAGCAGCTGGCTTTTGTTTTGGCTGTTATAATGTTTTTGTCCGTAAAAAACCATCGGGTATTTCTAATAATAGTTTCTTGTTATGTTTATTCGCTATTGGTTCTATTTTATTATTCCCTGCAGCTATTTACGAAATGAACTATATACAACCTGTAATATTTAATAGTCATTTATTATGGATCGTACTATATATTGGAATTGGCAATTCAACTATCTCCTATTTAATTTGGAATAATGCTATTCAAAAAATAGGCGCTGGAAAAGCCGCTTTATTTGGCACTTTGATTCCATTATTGAGTTCATTAGAAGCCGTATTTTTTTTAGATGAGCAATTCTCGAGTACTCAAATGGTGAGTGGCTTAATTATAGTAACCGGTATCATTGTGAATACTTGGCCAAGCCCAGTTAAAAAAATTATTGTACCTAAACCCATATAAAGAATGAGTTCAACATTGATATTACTTTGTTTAATTGCTTTCTTAGCTGGTTTTGTGGATGCCATTGTTGGAGGAGGTGGATTAATTCAAACCCCTGCGGGTTTAATTTTATTTCCAAATGAACCAGTAGCACGTGTTATTGGATCCTTGAAAATCCCCTCTTTTACAGGCACTTTATTTGCTGCAAGGCAATATTTAAAAAAAGTTCAAATACCATTTGCTCGACTTATTCTATTTACAAGTATTGCTTTTTGTGCCGCATTTATAGGCTCTTATTGCTTAACACAAGTGAGTAATAAATTCATGAAGCCAGTCATTTTTATTGTGCTGGTACTTATTGCGATTTATACCTACACCAAAAAAGACTTAGGGTTGGATTCGAAAAAAACAATCACCCTGTTTCCATGGTATAAAGGCGCATTAATTTGTTTACTAATAGGATTCTATGATGGCTTTATTGGTCCAGGTGCGGGTAGTTTGTTGGTATTGTCCTTTATAAGTATGCTAGGATTTGATTTTTTACAGGCCAATGCGCATGCCAAAGTGGTTAATTTAGCTACCAATTTAGGTTCTATAGTTTTGTTTATGATAAAGGGCTCTATTATGTGGAGTGTAGCATTACCAATGGCCTTATGTAATGCATTTGGAGGCTTTTTAGGATCTAAGATGGCCATTAAAAGAGGAAATCAGTTTATACGTACCATATTCTTAATTGTCATTATTGCTACCCTATGCAGATTGGGATATGACGTTTTTTTGCATTAATTTTATATCCATGGAATTAAGCTTCGAACAACAAAAAAATATTAAAGCCTCAGTGTACACCACCATAATATGTGTGGCACTGTATTTATTATTTTTTCTATTGCAATGGAAACAAGCTGCTCCAATTGTTATTCCTCCAGAACCCCAATTCATGGAAGTAAATTTAGGAAATTCAGAAACAGGATTAGGTGCTATTCCACCAATGAGCAAAGAAGCTCCAGCACCTAAAACAGGTGCTTCAAAATTTGCAAAAGCAACTGCCATTAATAAATCCGTTAAGATAAATGCTAACTCAAACGACCCGAATGACGAAGCTATAAAATCTAACAACGCCAAAACTAATATAAAAAATCCCCCACTTCCTGCAAATACCAAACCCAAAGCAATTATGGGAAAATATGCTGGAGGTAACGGTAAAGGTGGTAATAATCAGGATAGTTATAATAATGTAAAAGACCAAGGTATAGCAGGTGGAAAAGGTGACCAAGGTGTTGCAAATGGAAGCATTAATGGGAATGTATATTCCGGGAAAGGCGGCCCATTTGTAACGAAGGGAGACAGACGAATAACTAAAATTTATGCATTTAATGGCGACGTCGAAGCCGCTACCATATATGCAGAAATTGAAGTGAGTCCTACTGGTACAGGAAGATTCATTCAAATTGTTAAAGGCTCTTCTTCTAACGACGCTAAATATAAAAGAGCTATTACTGAATATCTTACTAAAATTGGTTTTAATCCTTCCGATCATAGTTCTTTGGTTACCGTCAAATTCAAATTTGAAGTTCAATAATAGTAGTAATTAATTCTAACAAATTTTATCTCCTTTTATGTCCTATAAAGACACCCTAGACTATTTATACACTAGACTTCCTATGTTTAGTCGTATTGGTGCTGCGGCCATAAAAAAAGATTTACATAATACTATTGCTATTTGTAATTTTTTAGGCAACCCACAACATAAATTTAAAACCATTCATGTTGCAGGTACTAATGGCAAAGGGTCCACAAGTCACATGCTAGCCGCTATATTTCAAGAAGCGGGATATAAAACTGGATTGTATACCTCTCCTCATTTATATGATTTTAGAGAACGCATAAAGATTAATGGAGTAATGTGTACACAGGATTTTGTAGTTTCTTTTACCAATAAAATGAAAAATTTCATAGAAGAAGTAGAACCTTCTTTTTTTGAAATAACTGTTGGCATGGCCTTTGAATATTTTGCAACTGAAAAAGTTGACATTGCTATTATTGAAACAGGGCTAGGGGGACGACTAGATAGTACAAATATTATAAATCCTGAATTAAGTATCATCACCAATATAGGTTGGGATCATATGGCTTTATTAGGCAATAGCTTAGAGGAAATTGCAGCAGAAAAAGCGGGTATCATAAAAGCGGGTGTGCCAGTTGTAATTAGTGAAACCATACCTGAATCAAAACCCATTTTTTCCGCAACTGCAAATGCACTAGACGCTCCTATTTATTTTGCAGAAGATTTATTGGAACTAAAAGCATTTCAAAACAATTGGCAAACTGCCTTATTTGAATTCCAGCAACCCTATATTCATTTACTAGACGCTCCCCTTTTTTCAAAATCATTTACGGTGGAATGTGATTTACCTGGTAAGTATCAATACAAAAACTTAAAGGGCGTATTAGTAGCAGTTCAATTATTAGCAGGCATGGGCTGGAAATTAAAATCGTCTAAAATTTTAAAAGCCCTTTTAAATATTAAACAAAATACGGGACTCATGGGACGTTGGGAATGCATCTCTCAAAACCCAAGAATCGTTTTAGATGTGGCGCATAATGAACATGGGATTCATGCATTATTGGAACAGTTGGAGACCATTAGTTATCAAACACTACATATTGTTACAGGAATGGTTAAGGATAAGGATATTGATGCTGTATTAAAACTATTGCCAACCAATGCTAAATATTATTATACCCAATCACATATTCCAAGGGCTTTAGTGGCAAATGAGCTTGCAGTAAAAGGAAATGCAATGGGATTGAAAGGCGACTATTTTGAGCATGTAAATATCGCATTGGATACTGCCAAAAGAAATGCCAACCAACAAGATTTAATTCTTGTGATTGGCAGTGTATTTTTAGTGGCCGAAGTGGATCGTATTCATTAAAATATCAAAAAATATTTCTATTTTCAAGCACCCCTTCTCTTCCCTACCAGCCCTTCTGTTCTCTTAAAGTAGTAATATGCGCCACATGATGCTTACCATGCCAAGCATATACTGCAAATAAATCCCATAAGCTTACTTCTGCATTTCTACCTGGGTGAAATAGTTTTCTTTGCCATTGCTCCTCCGTTAAGCTATCTAGTAAATTAGCCCAACGCTCATGCAAGGCATGTAATAAAGTCATTGAATAATTAATAGGCGTATCCAAAGCATCAGCCATAGAAACCCAAGCATTTTCGTTATAAGCTTTAATAGTTGGAACTTCTTCTGTAAGTCCTAACTTGAATCTTGCAAATGCATTCATATGACTGTCTGCAATATGATGTACTAATTGCTGAATCATCCATCCCCCTTCTCTATATGGAGTATCTAATTGTGCCTTATCTAAATTGTGAACCGCCATTTCAACATCCTTTGGTAAATGTCGTAAATCGTTAATCCATTTTGCTTTTTGTTCCTCCGAAAAAGGAGCTGTTTCAAATTTTCCAATCGGGTACTTTGGGTCTTGCATGTATGAAATTTTTTTTTATGATTAATCTTCTCTCAACGCTCTTCCTGTTCTAGCTATAAATACGTCTTCTAAATTGGCTTTTTTTACTTCTTTTACTTTTTCAAAACCGCTAGCCACTAATTCGTCTATTAATTCATTGGGAGTGTTTATGGCAATAATTTTCCCGCTATCAATAATGGCAACTCTATCACATAATATTTCTGCTTCATCCATATAATGTGTAGTTATGATAACCGTAGTTCCATTAGCTCTAATTTCTTTAATTAAGTCCCAAAGATTTCTTCGGGCTTGAGGGTCTAAACCAGTTGTTGGTTCGTCTAAGAAAATAATTTTAGGTTTATTAATTAAGGTAGTGGCAATGGAGAATCTTTGCTTTTGACCACCACTTAATTCTTTAAATTTTGCTTTTGCTTTATCTATTAAATTTACTTTTTCTAATAATGCAATGGGGTCAATATCGGTTTGATATAACCCTACAAATAAATGAATTAATTCTGTCAAATTCAAATTGGGATAAAATCCTGCAGTCTGTAATTGCACCCCAATTATTTTTTTAATAGCTTCAGGAGACTTATCCAAGTCTAGTCCATTCACTAAAACAGTACCACTAGTCTTTTCTCTTAGGGTCTCTATAATTTCAAGGGTGGTTGACTTCCCTGCCCCATTGGGCCCCAATAATCCAAAAATTTCTCCGTCTTGCACTTCAAAACTAATCCCCTTTACTGCTTGAAAGTCGCCATAGTTTTTAACTAGATTTTGAACCGATATAATGGGTGCTTTTGACATTGGAATTGAAATTATAGTAAACAAATTTAACTGTTTTTCACCTTATCTTTGTTCAAATTAATGGTACATATGAAAGTAGGTATTTTAGGAGGCGGGCAATTGGGCAGAATGTTATTACAAGCAGCTGCCAACTATGACATTACTACCTATGTGCTGGAGAAAGACGCACAATGTCCAGCAGCGCA
>CALPWK020000036.1 GCA_943327245.2 Comamonas sp. lk
ACCACTTTCACCACCCGCAGTTACTTCAAAATCTGATTCTCCAATAAATGCACCATACGTACTTGACTTAATTCTGTAAGCACTATTATCTTGTTGTGCTCCTAAAATTCTATATGGAAAACTATTGTCGGTACTTAAGCGATAAGTTTGTACTGTTGGCTGGTTCATCATTGTACTCCAAGATTTTGCACCATCCAAACTTACTTGCGCACCACCATCATCAGACACAATCATACGCTTTGGATTTTTAGGGTCTATCCATAAATCGTGGTGATCACCATGCGGTGTTGCTACTCCTTTAAATGACTTACCGCCATCTGTGGAAACCATAAAGTTTACGTTCGGACAGTATACTTTATTTTCGTCTGTTGGATCTACAAAGACTTTTGTATAATACCAAGCACGTTGACGAATATTATTATCATTAGTTGCAAGTTCCCAAGTTTTACCCGCATCGTCTGACATGAATAATCCACCGTCTTTATTTTCAACTAAAGCATATAATTTGTCTGTATTAGATTTAGCAATACCAATACCTACAATACCCCATACACCTTTAGGTAATCCTTTGTTGTTTTTAATATTTGTCCAAGTTTCGCCGCCGTCGGTGCTCTTATACATTCCTGAACCTTCTCCACCACTTTCTAAACTATAAGGAGTTCTTAATAACTGCCAAGTACCTGCGTATAAAACATCTGGATTACTTGGATCTATAATTAAATCACTTGCACCAGTCTGTGGATTCACATATAATACTTTTTTCCAAGTAGCACCACCATCTATGCTTTTAAATACTCCTCTGTTTTCATTAGGTCCAAACAAATGACCCATAACTGCAGCCCATACAATATCTGGATTTTTAGGATGTACTAATAAGCGAACAATATGTCTAGCTTCTTTTAAGCCCATATTTTTCCATGACTTCCCGTCGTCTGTTGATTTCCATAAACCATCTAATCCCTCACTCACATTACCACGCATACTATTCTCTCCCTCTCCTACATATAAAATAGACTCATTAGATGGAGCAATAGCGATAGCACCAATAGTTCCACCAAAATAACCATCAGAAATATTTTTCCAGTTAGAACCAGCGTCTGTTGTTTTCCAAACACCACCACCCGTAGAGCCCATATAAAAAGTATTAGACTCCGAATAAGATCCTACCCCTGCAGCCGCACGGCCACCTCTAAATGGTCCAACCAGTCTAAAATTTTGCGCTTTTACAATTGGATCCTGTGCGACTGATGCAGTCGATGCTGCACTAGTACTTGCTGATTTCTTTTTTTGTGCCGACGCCGTGTTCACTACAAAAAGTGAACCCATAGCTGCAGCCATAAAAACGACTCTTTTCATATGCTTGATTTATGTTTTGAAATTTATATTTAATTAATAAGCCCTCCTTTAACAGAGGGCTTATTAATTTATTTAATTGTTTCGATATCCTTAAATTTTTTCACAGGATTCGCTTCTACTAATTTTCTAAAGTCAGCCCAATCTTTTGCGAAGAATGCATTCACTTTTGAAACTACACTGTCCGCTGCTGTTGCTGCATTTTCGATAGATCTATCTTCCTGAGTTCCTGGCATTGTATTTTTTGCATTAATCAACATATTAGCTGATCTGATAATGGAGATTGGAGTAATTACAGGAACCGTACCATAACCTTGTTTTTCCTGCTTCTTACCAAACATCATTTCTCTTAATCCTTTTACTTTTTCAGTAATTGTCTTATGTGCTTTATTTAAAGTATCAACACCTTTGTCTTTTTTGTCTTTCCACTCTAATTTTAATCCAGTTAAAATTAATTCCGCATCTTCTATTTGATCCAATGCAGCATTAAATTTATCATTGCTTACCTGTAGTTTTGCAGAGTAGGCGTCTTGAGCTAATACAATATCAATGACACTTGCAATTCTAGGATCTGCTTTTACTTCTACCCATGTAGAATCTTTTTTGTCATTTGCAATTACTACAATTTTATACTTTCCAGGTAATACTTCTCTTCCTGGGAATTCTTTGTCTTCTGCATTTCCAGCTCCAGATTCTCCTTCTTCGTCCATCATTCTTCTTCCACCACCGCCAGTTTTTGGTGCACCAGCTCCACGCTTTCCTTTTTGCTCATATCCCCAATAGTTTCTGTTTAAACCAGAATCTACTTTAAAGCTTAAGTTTCTAATTACAGAATCTTGTAGATCTTTAATTTGAACTTTAACTTTCTTCAAAGTATCGTTTAAGAATATGCTAATAGGTAAACCAGTTGGTCTATTTGGTGCATCCCACATACCCCAAGTACTCCATTCGTATGGTGAGTTCTTAATAGACAAATTAATATTTGCAGGAGGCGCACTTATAAAGAATCCAGGAGTTTCTCCTTTGTTCTTTGCCAATCTTCTTAAAGGTCGAATATCGTCTAATACCCATAAGCTTCTACCAAATGTCGCAATTGCTAAATCCGCTTCTCTGTCCTGAATTGCAAAATCATAGGTTGAAACAGAAGGATAACCATTTTTCCATTGTTGGAAAGTGGCTGCATTATCCAAGCTTACATAAAATCCTTGCTCAGTTCCTACAAAAATCAAATTAGGCTCTGTTGGATCTTGTAAAATAGTTAAAGCATACCCAGTAACTTTTTTCTCGTCAACAATTCTTGTCCATGTTTTTCCTAAATCTGTTGATCTAAAAATATAAGGAGCAAAATCACCTTGTCTATAATTATTTGCAACAACAAACACTTCATTTGCATTGAAAGCAGATGTTCTTATTTGTGGAACCCAAGCACCTTTTGGCAAACCTGTAATATTCGCTGTAATATTAGTCCAAGACTTTCCACCATCTGCAGTGTATTGCACATTGCCGTCGTCTGTGCCTATAAAGACTAAATCTTTTTGTACCGCACTTGGTGCAATACAAATTATTGTACAATGATTTTCGGCACCTGTAATATCAACACTTAAACCACCATTATTTGTTTGATCAATTTTAGCGCTATCATTCGTTGTTAAGTCGGGAGAAATAATAGACCACGCAGCTCCTTTATTCGTACTCTTGTGTAAAAATTGAGACCCAAAATAAATTGTTTTCTTGTCAAATGGATCTTGTGCAATGGCAGCATTCCAGTTAAAACGTAATAATGTTTTTGCGTCTGGTGCAGGAGGCTTAATATAAGAAGACTCTCCGGTTTTTGTATTATATCTTCCTACTGAACCACCTTGGCTCATTGCATATACCCAATTGGCATCTTCTTGGTCTGGCATCACGTCAAAACCATCACCACCCCATAAATTATCCCAATCAAAATTTCGGATACCTCCTTGAGTTGCTGTATAAGCAGGGCCTCTCCAAGAACCATTGTCTTGCATTCCTCCCATTACATGATATGGAATTTCGTTGTCTACATTGATATGATAGAATTGTCCCACTGGAATTTTTTCATCAAACATCCAAGTCTTACCACCATCTCTTGTAATACCTATACCACCGTCATTTCCATCAACAATAAATTTATTGTCAGTTGGATGAATCCAAAACGCATGGTGATCTGGGTGAATACCACTGTAAGGAATAATAGTTTCAAAACTTTTTCCACCGTCAATGCTTTTTTGAACTGTTTGACTAATGTACCAAAGTGTATTTTCATTTAATGGATCACAAATAATGTCTTGGAAATAAAAAGGACGATTGTCTACGATTGACTTTTGTCCATTCACCAATTTCCATGAATAACCTCCGTCATCACTCTTATATAAGCCACTCTTTGTAGACTCAATTAAAGCATATACTCTGTTTGGATTTGACTTACTAATTGCAATACCTACACGGCCTAAATTGCCTTCGGGTAATCCATGCTCTTTACCTAATTTGATAAAGTTTTTTCCACCGTCAATAGTCATAAACAATCCACTGCCTTTTCCACCACTTTCTAAATGATATGGATTACGGTAATGGTGCCACATAGCTACTAATAATTTATTAGGATTTTTGGGATCCATAATCATATCGCCAACACCAGTTGTGTCATTGGTATATAATATTTGATTCCATGTTTCACCGCCATCAACTGTTTTGTATACACCTCTGTTTTTACTTTGTCCGTAAGGATTTCCTATGGCACCCGCATAAACAGTATTAGGATTTGTTGGATCAACAATGACCCTATGAATATTTCTTGTTTGCTCCAAACCCATACGCTTCCAAGTTCTTCCAGCGTCTAATGTTTTATAAATACCTTCCCCAATGCTTATTGAGTTTCTTGGATTTCCTTCACCAGTACCTACCCAAACTACGCTCGGATTAGATTGTTGAATGGCTAAAGCGCCAATATTCATTATAGGTTGTTCTTCAAATAATGGCTTCCAACTCACACCACTATTTTCTGTTTTCCAAACACCACCACTTGCAGCGCCAATCCAAATATTGTTTGGGTGCTCTACTTCTACGTCAATAGTGGTAACTCTACCACTCATAGAAGCAGGCCCAATATTTCTTGGTTTCCAATTTTTAAAAACTTTATTGATATCTACTGTTGAAGTAGTTGCTGCAGCTGTAACTGGAGCTTTTTTAGACTTTTGTGCCTGAACTTGACTAGCTGTAATTACAGAAGCCACCATCATGGTACCTAAAAGGAGTACGCGCATATTTAGCTTATTTTCTTATTGAAATAATGAATATCTAAGCTACTGCATTTTTAGGTTATTTAATAGAAAAAATGATGACCGTTAGTATTTATAATTTTTCAATAATCCCAGCAATTCCCTGGCCGCCTCCAACACAGGCAGTTACGATCCCATATTTTTTATTTAATCGATCTAAGTCATTGATAATCTGAACAGTAAGTTTTGACCCGGTACAGCCCAATGGATGTCCTAAAGCAATGGCACCTCCATTTATATTTACTTTATTAGTATCTAAATTAAGCGTTCTAATTACCGCTAATGACTGAGAAGCAAATGCCTCATTGAGTTCAATTAAATCAATTTGGTCCAAGTTCATACCAGCCTGCTTTAATACTTTAGGAATTGCTGCTACAGGTCCAATTCCCATTAATCTTGGGTGTACCCCAGCAGACGCACAATTCACTAATCTGCCTATTGGCTTTAAACCCAAAGAATTCATTAATTTTTCACTCATTACAATTACAAAACTTGCCCCGTCACTTGTTTGAGAAGAATTACCTGCAGTAACAGTTCCTTTGACGGCAAAAGCTGGTTTTAATTTCGCTAATGCTTCTAACGTCGTATCTGCTCTAACACCTTCGTCCGTATCCACTATATAAGATCGTGTTGCTTTTTTATTCTTTTCATTTAGGTAGGTCTCCGCAACTTCAATAGGTAAAATTCCTTTCTTAAAATAACCATTATCAATAGCCACTTTTGCTTTTTGGTGAGACGCTAATGCAAAGGCATCTTGGTCTTCTCTACTTACATGATATTCATTGGCAACCGCTTCTGCTGTCAAGCCCATAGATAAATAAAAATCAGGTTCTTCCACGGTAATAGAATACGATGGAACCGTTTTCCAGCCTGCAGTTGGGACCAAGCTCATAGATTCTGTACCGCCAGCTATAATACATTCTGCCATGCCTGATCTTATTTTTGCAGTGGCCATTGCTATACTTTCTAAACCGCTTGCACAATATCTATTTATAGTAATTCCTGGCACTTCAATTCCCAAAGCTTTTGCAGAAATCATTCTTCCAAATTGTAAACCTTGCTCTGCTTCAGGAACTGCATTTCCTACTATTACGTCGTCCACTAATAAAGGATCTAATGCAGGCATAGATTTCATCAAACCTTTTATCACTTCAATAGCTAAATCATCAGAACGCATAAATCGAAATCCGCCTTTCTTACTTTTAGTAATTGCCGTTCTAAATCCTGCTACGATATAAGCTTCTTGCATACAATTTATTTTAAATGATTCATTGAATCTTACCTAAAAGTAGTCATTTTTTTAAAAGGTTGTTTATGCAACTAAATATTTCATTGTAAATTTGTGACATGTTGTATCCATTAGTTAGAAATTCCCTTTTTCTGTTGCCTCCCGAAGCAGCTCATAATGTATCTATGCAAGCTTTGCACTTGGCAGCTGGTATACCATTTGTAAAGCAGCAATTGGCTAATCAATTTCAATATAAAGGTAAAGACCTTTCAAAAAAACTATTAGGCCTACATTTTCCAAACCCGATAGGATTAGGAGCAGGTTTTGATAAAAATGCAGAACACTTAGCCGTATTAGAATTATTAGGATTTGGTTTCATAGAAATTGGAACGGTAACACCTAAACCACAAGCAGGTAATCCCAAGCCACGACTGTTTAGACTACCTAGCCAGCAAGCATTAATAAATAGAATGGGGTTTAATAATGATGGAGTGGAAGCTATTGCAATTAGATTGAAAAAAAGAAAAGCGACTATCCAGTCGCCCATGATTATTGGTGGCAATATTGGTAAAAATAAAGTCACAGAAAATATAGATGCCTGGAAAGACTATTGCATCAATTTCAAAGGATTAGAAGAAGTAGTAGATTATTTTGTAGTGAATGTAAGTTCTCCTAACACACCGGGTTTGCGTGAATTACAAGAAAAAGAATCACTCAGAAAATTATTTAGTGAACTGCAAAACATCAATAAGAATAATAAGCCCATATTACTAAAAATCGCTCCAGACCTTGAACTATCTGCACTAGACGATATTATTGCATTAACCAATGAAGTAAAAATTGATGGATTAGTTTCGAGTAATACTACATTAGATCGTAGCTTATTAAATACAGAAAATGTAGAAAAAGCAAATGAAATTGGAGCTGGCGGATTAAGTGGCGCGCCATTACTAGTAAAGTCAACTGCGGTTTTACAATATTTACATAATGGTATTCAAGGACGCATTCCAATCATAGCGAGTGGTGGAGTATTTACTGGAGCCGATGCAAAATCTAAATTTGATGCAGGAGCGGACTTAGTACAAATATGGACTGGCTTCATTTATGAAGGACCTGCCATTGTAAAAAATATTTGTAACACCCTATAAGGTTACCCTAAAGCTGCCAAATATTCCGAAGGAAGAGGGCGTTGCTGTTTTTAATTGATCATTCTTAAGTCTCCATACAAAATCGACTCTAAAGAAACGTGCAATGTTTTCAATACCTGTTCCCAATTCGCAATAAGGTTTGGACTGTAATGAATTGAAAGGATGGTCTTGAATAAAATTCAATGTTTTATTGGCTGTAGACAAACTCCCTACCACTGCTTTGGCACTCCAAAACTGCCTCCATTTTGTTTTCTTAATAAGGGGTATATATTTTAGAATTCCCTTTCCTATCTTATGTTCAATATTCATTCCTACATACGCATCACTAATAAATTCGTATCGACGCATCATGTTGAAAGCATATTTATTATAATACATCATTTCATTACCTGGCATGATATCCAAGTAAGGATACGCAGCAGTACCCCAAGTTTTACCGGCATAAACTGCATAGACAATATTACCAAACGGTGTGATAGGTAATTCGTCATTTATAGTAATATTTAACTTTTTATAATCAGCCCCAGAAGATAAAACGTTTTTAAAAGATTGCGCATATTTAATATCTAAAACGGGATATAAACTTCCAAATCCAAATCTGGTAAAATTATTTTCTAGGTATCTTTCTTGATAAGCAAAACGAAAGTCAACACTTGCTTCAGCAGAATGCAGTAGGGCCTCCTTGTTTGGTCCTGAAATAATTGGTAAATTTAGCAATGGTAAATAAAGTTTATCAGAAATTGCCCATGTTAACTGAAAGCCTTTATTATTTTCATGAAAAAAGCTGAACTGAGTTTGCGTTAGTTGTTGGAACTTAAATGGGATATTTTTTTGCCTTAACAATGTTCCAAATAAATTATCATTATTAATTTGATCAAAATATTCTTGTCCAAATTCTAAATCTGATTTCCTTTCTGCCTGTACATATATTAATGGACTTGCTGTAAATCTATAAGTCACCCCTATTTTACCTTTCCATTTTTTATCCTGAAAACCATAAGCGCCATAGCTATATATATTCCAATTTTTACTAAAACCATTATTAGTAGCAGCATCTAGTCTTACTCTAACACCGTCCCATTTATTAGCACTTAAAACATTAAACCATGGACCTAATGTTATATTTCCCACTTCTTTTATCCCTTTTACAGCAAATTCTGCCACATCCTTGTAAAATAAAAATGTATGGTTCTTATTTAAGGTATCTAATATTGCATAAACCGCTTTTTCTGTTTTAGCTAAGGGCTCATGTCTTAAAATTTGCCATTCTGCTTCGTCATTGGAGCTACTATTTTTTAATAAATCGACTTGAGGAGACTTAACTATATGCTCCATCTTACTATCCACTGTTGAATCGTTGATTAAAATATTTTTGTACGTAGTTGTCTTACGCCCTTTTATACCAAGCATCCCCTTGCCCGGACTAAAGTCTGCAACAAATCTGTCTTTCGATAAAAACCAAACAGAGTCTCTCACTACTTTAAATTCTTGGATCATGGTTAAGGATTCCAAAAAATTAATATCTGCGAAAGTAGAAGGCCTTAAAGTAATTTTTTGAATAGCAAAACTGGTGTCATTCACCCAGCAATCTCCATCGAAAGTTAACTCGTTAATGCCTTTAGGTTTAAAAAATAAATGTACTAACCGTTTGCCATTCAAATAGGCAGTGTCTGCAAGTTTAAATTTATAATAAGCGTCTGCATTGGTATGAAATGGACTAATAAACTCTTTATTAAAAACCGGAATCACATTTTTATAGATATTGATATTTTGATACGTCCCTCCTAATTCTTTAATGATGGATTCATTTTCAATCCCATTGGTTCTTGTCTTTTTTATTACTTCCAAAGTTCTTCTGGGTGATTTCTGATTATAATAATCAGAAACAGTCTCCGTTAGATAAACTGGTAAAAATGCCTGATGCGTTTCGGAAGTGTCAATAAAATCGAATACAAATTCAAGTGGCTTAACTAAACTATTCTTTGCTATTTTGTCTTTTTGCACATTATTCAAGTCTACTTCCATCTTATTATATAACTCATAAGAATAATTGTCAAAATTAGCAGGATTATGTAATTCCTTTTTAGACATAATTTTTCTCCAAAACCATAATGACCTATTATATTTAGATTTCACCACCGCCTCTTGCTTGGCTGCTTCTACAAATAAGTGAACTATCCCAATATCTAATCCATTTAATTTAGCCATGGGAATTAACAACGATACGTATCCTACACTTTGAATTTTAAGGGTGTCTGCATTCCCATAAATAGACTGCGCTAGTATAAAATTACCTGCAGAGTCCGTTAAGATCCCTTTTTGAGCTTTCACAAATGAAACGGATACAAATGGCAAAGGCTCTTCACTTTGGTGATCGGCCACTTTACCTTTTAAATAAACTTGTTGAGCGAAAACAACAGTAGTTGGCATAAAAAACAATGACATCACAAATCCTATCAAACACAATTTCAATTTCATTCCGCAAAGATAATCTATATTTTATTTTTTAATGTATCATAAGTCACCATTCGTCATTTTGATTGTATTTTTGTAACAAAGTTTATTTCTATGCTATCCATTAAGTCTTTTTGTTTTAATCCCTTTCAAGAAAATACCTATCTCCTTTTCAATGAAGCAAATGAAGCTATCATAGTGGACCCAGGATGTTATAGTGATCAAGAAAAGCAAACTATTAGCGATTTTATTATAGAAAATAAACTACAACCAACATTATTATTAAATACGCATTGCCATTTAGATCATGTCTTTGGTAATAGCTTTTTTAGTGATCAATATGGGCTCACTGCCTTATTTCACATGAATGAGCAAGTGGTAATAGATAGACTACCGGAAGGTGGTGCTAGATGGGGTGTTCCATGTGAACCTTATACAGGTAAAGTCCAATACATTGCGCATGACGAAATAATTAATTTTGGAACTGACTCATTTAAAGTGCTTTTAACACCTGGGCATTCCCCTGGTAGTGTTTGTTTTTATCATGAAACTCAGAACTTTTTAATTGGCGGCGATTTGATATTTAAAGATGGCGTTGGTAGGACTGATTTACCAGGAAGCAATCCGCTAGATTTAATTAAAAGCATTAGTGAGCAAATATTGCCCTTGCCAGACAGTATGACTATTTATTCTGGACATGGACCTGCTACCACTTTAGGTAGAGAAAAGGCAGCAAACCCTTATATTAAGCATATTCTAAAGGCTTAACAATTTGATAATGCATTGCTAATCACACATTTTGAATTAATAAAACTATTTTTGATGTAATCCAACAGCCATGGATACTAGCAAAATGAAAATACTAATTGCAGACGACGAACCCGATATTATTGAGATAATCAGTTTTCATTTACAAAAAGCTGGCTTTGAAGTAATCACGGCAAGTGATGGAAGTGAAGCTATTGAAAAAGCAAAACTACATTTACCTGACTGTATTATTCTTGACATCATGATGCCCAAACGAACTGGGTTTGAAGTTTGTGAATATCTAAGAAGCAATCCCCAATTTGACAAGACCTTAATTGTTTTATTAACTGCACTAAATGATGAAGCCTCTCATATTAAAGGATTAGAATTGGGAGGAGACGACTTTGTAAGTAAACCTATTAGTCCTAAAGTTTTATTAAGTAGAATTACTGCTTTATTCAGAAGAATTCAACCTACAAATACTGAAAATAAAATAGTTCAAATTAAAGACCTAAGTATTGACCCCGCTCAATATAAAACTACTTTAAATGGCGTAACGCACGCATTGGCAAAAAAAGAATTCGAATTATTGTATTTATTAGCAGCACAAGCTGGTCGCGTTTTTTTAAGAAACGAAATTTTGTCACAGGTTTGGGGTAATGATGTCATTGTAGGTGACCGCACGATTGACGTTCATATTCGTAAAATACGATCCAAATTAGGGATTGACTGTATCACCACCGTAAAAGGGGTTGGGTACAAATTCGATTATTAATAAGAATTAGATAACTTCGTATGGCTAAGCATGTAGCAGCTAAACTATGTTCGAACAAAAAAACTTTTCTCCAAAGCAATTAGCGGTTTTTACGGCGCTAATCCTATCTCTTTTAATTGCATTAAGTACTTATGTTTTAATTAGAGATTTAAAGATCTTATTATACTATTTTATTTTATGCTTTGCAGTAATTTATATACTAGTGTATCAAATATTAGAACGTTTTATTTATAGAAAAATAAAACTCATCTATAAACTCATTTCACAAACTAAAGCAAGCAAAAGAGAAGAAGCTTATTTAAAATATATTTTACCTCAAAAAGGTATTGACGAAGTAAGAGAAGATGTGGAAAAATGGGTGGAACAGCAGTCGGAACAAATCAAACAACTTCAGTCCAATGAAGCTTTCCGACGAGAATTCTTGCAAAATCTCTCTCATGAAATTAAGACCCCTATTTTTTCAATACAAGGTTATTTAGAACTACTTGGAGACGGCGCCATGGAAGACGAAGTGATTGCGCAAAAATTTATTCGTAAGTCTCAAGCCAATGTTCAAAGACTGGTTCAATTGGTAAATGATGTTGATATTATTACAAATCTTGAAATTAACAAAGAGCCTATTTTAAAACAAAGCTTTGTGATACAGGACCTCATAACTGAAGCTGCCAATAATCTAGGCATCCAAATGGAGCAGAAGCATACCCATTTTCAAATTAAAAAAGGATGCGAGTCCCCTATTAGCGTCTTCGCCGATAAAAATAAAATCTATCAAGTACTTGTAAATGTTATTGCCAACGCTATTAAGTATGGAAAAATTGATGGAGAAATAAATGCAAGCATCTACAAGATAGAAGAAAATAAAGTGTTGGTCGAGATAAGTGACAATGGTGCTGGAATCTCAGAAGAGCATATTCCTAGGCTGTTTGAGCGTTTTTATCGCACAGACGATGCAAGGAGCAGAGAGATTGGCGGGACCGGCCTAGGATTGGCTATCTGCAAGCATATTATGGAAGCCCATAATGAAACCATGCATATAAGAAGTAAGTTGACGGTGGGCACTACTGTTGGATTTACATTAGCTGGTAAAGCGTAGTGTCTTATTTTTTCGTTTCTTTGTATTCTAAATTTCTTTAATGCAAACTATCTTAGTTACAGGCGGATGTGGATTCATTGGCGCTCATACCATTGTTGATTTAATAGAACATGGATTTAATGTAATATCTGTTGATAATTTATCAAGAGCTTCTGACAAATCTTTATTGGGTATTGAAAAAATTACTGGAAAGAAAATCAAGAATTATACAATTGATTTAACGGATAAAGTGGCGACAGAATCTATATTTAAAGAAAACCCTAACATTACTGGAATTATTCATTTTGCCGCCTACAAAGCAGTGGGCGAATCTGTGGAAAAGCCATTGGACTATTACGAGAACAATTTATGCTCGCTAGTAAATTTATTGCAAATGGCAGTAAAATACAATGCACCACATTTTATCTTCTCTTCCTCTTGTACAGTTTACGGAAATCCTGAAACTATTCCAGTAACAGAAGAGACTCCATTACAAACAGCCACCTCTCCATATGGTGCTACCAAACAAATGGGAGAAACTATTATAAAAGACACTGCATTCACTTATCCACTGTCTACTATATTATTAAGATACTTTAATCCGGTTGGCGCGCATCCTTCTATTGCCATTGGAGAATTACCCATTGGTCGTCCTCAGAATTTAGTGCCAGCTATCACACAAACTGCAATTGGTAAATTACCCATGATGCAGGTACATGGAAGCGATTACGATACACGCGACGGAAGTTGCATACGTGATTATATTCATGTTTGCGATATTGCACATGCACATACTTTAGCCATTCAATATTCCATTAAAAACAATAAACCTAAGTCTTGTGAAGTCTTTAACTTAGGAACGGGTAATGGCATTACCGTTTTAGAAGCCATCAAAGCTTTTGAGAAAGTAAGTGGTGTACAATTGAATTATGAAATAGGACCACGCAGGGCGGGTGACATTGTTTCAATATATGCCAACAATGACAAAGCAGTTAATCAATTAGGTTGGAAATGTAAATACGGATTGGAAGAAATGATGCTCACTGCATGGCAATGGGAACAAAGCTTGTCGAAATAATTTAATTCTGTACCAACATTTTTTCTGCGTTCTCCGCCATTTGTAATGCTTCGATGAATTCTTCAATCTCTCCATTAATCACGGCATCTAAATTATAAGAAGTTACATTCACTCTATGGTCTGTAACACGTCCCTGTGGCCAGTTATAAGTTCTAATCTTTGCACTTCTATCTCCAGTGCTTACCAATGTTTTACGATGTCTTGAAATTTCATCTTCTTGCTTACGCACTTGTTCTTCAAATAATTTAGTACGCATCATACCCATGGCTTTCTCCCGGTTACCTAACTGAGAACGTTCTGTTTGACACACAATAACGGTACCCGTTGGAATATGTGTTAATTGTACTTTAGTTTCTACTTTATTTACATTCTGTCCGCCCGCTCCACCACTTCGAGATGTTTCCATTTTCACGTCAGCAGGGTTTAATACAAAATCCACTTCCTCTGCCTCAGGCATTACTGCCACGGTTGCTGCTGAAGTATGAACTCTACCCTGTGTTTCCGTACTTGGTACACGTTGTACACGATGCACCCCACTTTCAAATTTCATAGTACCATATACATCTTCTCCGGTTACTTCTAATATTACTTCTTTATATCCACCAACCGATCCTTCACTTTCTCCAATCATTGCCACTTTCCATCCTTTTCTTTGGCAATACCTTGTATACATGTTCAATAAATCACCCACAAACAAACTAGCTTCGTCACCACCTGTTCCTGCTCTTAATTCAATAATCGCATTTTTATCATCCTGAGGATCTTTCGGAATTAATAGTTTTGTCAACTCTTTTTCTAAAGTATCTCTTTCTGTTTCTAAAGCTGGCATCTCCATTTTAGCCAATTCACGCATGTCGTCGTCGTCTCCATTTAAAGATTCTTTAGCAAATTTATGCTCTGCCAACACCTTCACATATCGCTCATATGGGATCACAATACGCTCTAATGAACGGTATTCCTTACTGTATTTGCCAAATTCTGACTGATTATTAATAATCTCTGGATTGGTCAAAGCCACCCCTACTTGGTCAAATCTTGCTTTTATGGCTTCTAATTTATCTAACATAGTCGTTTTTCTGTGCGCAAAAATAGTTATTTTAGTTGTCAATTAAAAACAATCCCTACATATGAAATACCTACTAAGCCTTTGTATCCTTATTTCAGCAAGCGTTCAAGCGCAATCCATTCATTATAAATCAATTCTTGTGGATACCCATAATGATGCTGTTACTGCATGTATTGAGAAAAAAGTGAGCTTAGACCAGGACTTAACGGGGATTAATCATTCCGATTTAAAAAGATTCAAACAAGGAGGCGTGGATTATCAATTGTTTTCTATCTGGTGTGATGGGGACAAACTAAACCCCTATGCTTGGGCTATGAGAGAAATGGATACCATTGATGCCGTTGCAGCACGCAATCCTGATAAAATGGTAGTTGCAAAAACTTGGAAGGATATCAAGAAGGCATTGCATGCAGGTAAACTAGTAGCACAATATGGTGTAGAAGGTGGCCATATGTTAGAAGGAGATATTAATAGACTTGATACTTTTTATAAAAGAGGTGTTCGTTACATGACACTTACTTGGAATAATTCACCTACCTGGGCAAGTTCACATGCAGACGAAAAAGACCCAAGTTATACAGGTCATAAAGGATTAAATGATTTTGGTAAAGAAATTATTCATCGCATGAATACATTAGGAATTATTGTAGATATTTCTCATGTAGGGGAAGCAACTTTTTGGGATGCCATTAATACCACCACCAAACCAGTCATTGCATCTCATAGTAACGCTTATAGTATTTGCCCTGTAACTAGGAATTTAAAAGATGATCAAATTTTAGCAGTTGGGAAAAATGGAGGAGTTATTAATTTAAACTTCTTCTCCGGTTTTGTAGATAGTAACTTTTTAAGAAGAAATAATGAGTTTAGAATATCACATAAAGCAGAATTAGATTCTATGTTAGCAACAGGCATTCAACAAGAATATGCTCAAGGACAATTAGCAGATAAATACAAATCAGAATCGGATGCCATCAAGCCAGATATGGAAGTATTAATGCAGCACTTTGATCATATTGTAAAATTAATTGGGGTGGATCATATTGGACTAGGCTCAGACTTTGACGGAATAGACTCCGCACCGAAACAATTAAAAACAGTATTAGATTACCCGGAATTCACTAAAGCATTAATTGCAAGAGGCTACTCTAATAAGGATATTAAAAAAATATTAGGTGAAAATTTTTTACGAGTATATAAAGCAAACAGTCAAGACTAAAAAATTACTACACGCTAAATCAAACAGCCCTTAAATTATCTTAAGGGCTGTTTGATTTTATTAATACGATAACAATTGCTGCATCATTTCGTCCAGTCTTGCATTCGCCATATACTGTTTTTCTAGTTCCATGTTGAATGGAATAGGCGTATCCAAACTTGCGCAACGCATTACCGGCGCATCTAATTGTTCAAAGCAATATTGTGCAATCCATGCTGCAATTTCGGAGCCAATACCTCCTGTTAAATTGTCTTCATGCAATACGAGTACTTTGCCGGTTTGTTGAACAGCCATGCGTATAGTATCATAATCCAATGGTGCTAAACTTCTTAAGTCCACAATGGTCAAAGATTGTTCTGGATGTTTTGATTGATATTCATTTGCCCATAAAACACCCATACCATAGGTAATAATAGTAGCGTCTGTTCCTTGGCTCACCATTACTGCTTTTCCAATGGGCACTTGATAATATTCATTGGGTACCGCTCCTTCTAGGCGTCGATACAAGGCTTTGTGTTCAAAAAATAAAACAGGGTTAGGGTCCAATAAAGCGGCAATTAATAACCCTTTTGCGTCAGCAGGATTAGAGGGATATACCACTTTTAATCCTGGCACATGCGTGAACCATGCTTCATTAGACTGTGAGTGAAAAGGACCTGCGCCTACCCCACCACCTGTTGGCATTCGAACTACCACATCTGCATTCTGTCCCCAACGGTAATGCAGCTTAGCTAAATTATTTACAATCTGATTAAAGGCAACCGTTGCAAAGTCTGCAAATTGCATTTCCATTACCGACTTAATTCCTTCTAAACTTAACCCCAATGAGGCTCCTATTATTGCACTTTCGCAAATAGGGGTATTGCGTATTCTCTGCTTTCCAAATAATTCAACAAAACCTTCTGTTACTTTAAAAGCACCGCCGTATTCTGCAATGTCCTGACCCATAATAACCATTTCAGGATAGCGTTCCATAGTTTGTCTTAACGCGTCACTAATTGCTTGTATAAATTTTTTATTGCTAGTTGCACCCGCTTCAAACTGTTCCTCAATATTTAATAAATTTTCATGCACCATTACTCCTGTTTCAATAGCAGGTGCAAAAACGTCTGCTAATTCTGCTTGTATGGTGGGTGTGAAATCCACTGGCTCCATGGCTTTCGCTAAATCTGATTCAATCTGTTCTTTAATTTCTACTCGCATACTTTCCACTTCCACCTCGGTAAGTAATTTTTCATCAATTAAGTATTGTTCGTAATTTTTTATGGGATCCTTCTTAGCCCACTCTTCCATTAATGCAGGTGGAACATATTTAGTCCCGCTTGCTTCCTCATGACCACGCATTCTAAAAGTAGTACACTCAATTAAATATGGCTTCTGATTATTGATGCAGTATTCTCTAACACCTTTTATAGTTTCGTATACTTCTAAAATATTATTACCGTCAATACGAATACCTTCCATCCCATATCCTTTTGCACG